>NZ_CBFFRJ010000182.1:0-7979 GCF_965644225.1 Phytobacter sp. V91
AGCTCAGCTAAGGTAAGGCTAATACAGATAAGGACTCCACTGAACCCCACCGATTAAATCGCACCTTCCTTAATCAAAGGGGAAATAAACATAAGGAAAAATTGATTATTCTTTTCTGCTTGCGAAACAGATGAATAATGATTTCGTGGATTTTGCTATGTTAAACATTAAAATTAATCAGTGGCTTAACCGGTCACTGTCATGCATTTTTATGGCCGAAGGAGTGCTGTATCCGTGAAATAGCCTGCGCCAGTTCCGCACGCGGCAGGGCAAAATTAAGTCGCATAAATCCCTCACCCCGGTCGCCGAACTGGGTTCCACTCTCCAGCAATACTCCCGCTTTTTTAATCAATCGCGCTTCAAGCATGGACTGCGACAGACCGCTGCTTCGAAAATCGAGCCAGCCGAGATAGCTGCCCTGAACGTTAAACAACCGAACAGAAGTATGCTGGTGCAGCGCCTGCTGGAGAAAAAGGACGTTCCCGTGCAGGTACTGGCAAAGCGCATCCAGCCACGGGGCGCCGTCCCTGTATGCCGCTTCGCAGGCGATCATTCCCAGCGCGTCAGGCTTGTGGATGCTGCGTTGCACCAGGCCCGCGCGCAGCCGTTCACGGATGCCGGGGTTTTTGATAACCATATTGGTAACCGGCAGCCCGCTGAAATTGAAGGTCTTACAGGGCGAGGTGAAGGTGATGGCGTTGTCGGCAATCGCGTCGCTAAGTGAGGTAATGGACGTGTAAGGCGCTCCCTGAATATGCAGATCCTGGTGTACATCGTCGCTGAGAAGCAGCAGGTTATGGCGCTGGCAGATCGCGATAATTTGCCGGAGTTCATCCTGGCCCCATATTTTACCCAGCGGGTTATGCGGATTACACAGGATCAGCATTCGGCTGCGCGGAGTGATACAGGCCTCAAGCGTCGCGGGATCCAGAATATACTCAGCGCCATTTTCCTTCAGCGGCACCGTCACCTGCTGGCGCTGACTTTGCCTTATCACGCGGCCAAATGCGCCAAATCCCGGCGAAAACTCGATGATTTCGTCGCCGGGCTGAGTCAGCGTATGGAAGATAACATCCAGTGCGCCGATCACCGACTGGCAGGGTAAAATCCATTCCGGGGAGATAGCCCAGTGGTGGCGATCCGCCTGCCAGCGGCAAAACAGCTGCGGAAAATCCGCTGACCATTCCTGATAACCGATGATGCCGTGGGTTAATGCCTCCTGCATCGCCTCAAGCACCACCGGCGCGGTGCGAAATTCCATATCCGCAATCCATAGCGGAATAACGGGCTCACCGTCCTCACTGGTGGCCTGTTCCACCGCCCGCCATCGGGTGGCATTACGATCCCGGCGATTGACTGGCTCGTCAAAACCCTGGCTCATTGCACGTCCTGCTCGCGAATAATACGCACGCGCCCTTCCACTGAAGGCTGCCAGCCTGCGGCTTTCTCCCCGAGCGCCCAGACGCTGTCCGGCGCGTAAAGAAAAAGCCAGGGCGCATCATGATGTACCCGGGCAAATGCGGCCTCCAGAAGCTTAGCCCGCTGGCCGGTATCAGGCGTGGCGGCAATCATGTCGAGGACGGCATTGAGTTCATCGCTGTGATACCCCTGCCACCACGGGCCCTGGCGACGGGAATCCAGTTTTTCGACATAAACGCGCCAGGCGCTGGCCGGGCTGGAGTCAAAACAGCAGGCGTCGCCAAACTGCTTATCCCGCACCCGGTGCGCATAGGCCGGGCGATCCTGCCCCACCGACAAATTAACCTGAATGCCGACCTCACCGAGCTGGCGGGCAATATTTTGTGCCAGCGCAATCGACTCATCCGGGAAGCGGGCTGGCAGAGAAATATCCAGCGACAGCCCCGCCGCGTAACCGGCTTCAGCTAACAACTGACGGGTCCGCGCAGGATCGAATGGATACGGAGTAAGCGCCGCCGGAGTCCCCGGATGGCGCGGGCTTAACGGCCCGGAAAGCGGTTCGGCCTGCCCGTTTTGCACCTCAGGATCATTAATCACATCCGTAAGATTGACGGCATAATTGATGGCCTGGCGTACCCGCACATCACGCATCGGACCCTGCAACAGGTTGAAGAGAAAAATGACGCACAGGTAGCTTTTCTGTTTTACCAGTTGAGTGTGCTCCGCCTCGCGGGCAGGGACATCTACGGCGATATCCGCTTCCCCTTTCTCCAGCATCGACAGGCGACGTTCTGCATCTGGCTCGGCACGCCAGATAAGCGTCTGTACCCTCGGCATGCCCGCCCAGTGCTGAGGGAATGCCTGCATAATAAGGGTATCAAAATGCTGTTTAAGCGGTTGCCATGGGCCGCTGCCAATCAGCCGCTCCGGCAGCGCATCGGCCTGCACAACGGGAATATCCACCAGTAAATCCAGCAGATCAGCAAAGGGCTGGCGGGTTTCAATCAGCAAATGATGATCGTCTTCAACGGTGAAGATGACCCCTTCCAGATAGCCTCTGAGCACGCCTTCGGTGCCCAGCTCGCCGGGCATTTCCGGCGATAACGCCCGGCGTAATGACGCCGCGACATCCCCGGCGTTCAGCCGGGCGCCGCTGTGGAAATGCACATCTGTTCGCAGGGTAAAACGCCACTGCCGACAACGGTTATCCACCGTCCAGCCCGTCGCCAGCCAGGGGGCAAATTCCCCGGCGTCGTTGCGGCGCACCAGCGCGTCGTAGATGGCGTCAATGATACTGCGACGATCGCGAATATCGGACAGGATATGCGGATCGGCGAGCACCACTTTCGGTTGCACAATGGTCAGAACGGAGGTGGCGTTTAAGGTCATATTGGGTCTGCAAAAGCGTCAGGAAAGAAGCCCCGCAGAGTCTGCGGGGAGAACGATTATTTGGAAACGTCGGTGCCAAAGTAAGTGCTGGAGATTTTCTGGTACGTGCCGTCGGATTTAATCTCTGCCAGCGCCTTATTGATGGCCTGCTGTAGCTCCGGGTTGTCTTTACGGATCAGCACCCCTTCCTGCTCGGCATCACTCTGGGCGGCGACAATTTTCACTGGCGCATCCGGTTTGTGTTTTTTGAAGTCGAGGAACGACAGGTTGTCGTTAATGGTTGCATCGGCGCGGCCTTGCGCCACCAGCGAAACAGACTGATCGAAACCATCCGTTCCCACCACTTCGGCACCGTATTTACGCGCCAGCTGGGCATAGTTACTGGTCAGGGTATGGGCAGATTTTTTGCCTTTAAGATCGTCAAAGGTTTTGATCGCCGTGTTGTTGCTGTTAACGATCAGCACCGCTTTGGAGGAGATATAAGGCTCAGAGAAATCAAATTTCGCCTTACGTTCGGGGGTGATCGAAACCTGGTTGATGACCGCGTCATAACGTTTAGCGTCCAGCCCGGCAATCAGGCCATCCCATTTACCTTCGACAAACTCCGCTTTCACCCCGATGCGTTTGGCGATTTCACGGCCAATTTCCACATCAAACCCCACCAGCTTGCCGGATGCATCGTGGTAAGTGAAGGGTGGATAGGTGCCTTCGGTGCCGATTTTAAACACCCCGGCAGACTTGATGTTTGCCAGATCGCTTTGCGCGAAAGCCGCCTGCGAGACACTCAGTTGAATGGCGGTTGCCAGCAGTGCAGTCACTAATACCTTCATCATTAACTCCTTAACTTTTGAATGCCGTGTTTGTTGTTTTAAATTTCCCAGTCATCGGGAAGGGTGTCGGTCAGGGTGGAAATAAACAGCTGGGTGCGCGTTTTTTTGGCTTGAGTGAAAATGTTCTTTGACGTGCCGCTCTCCACGATGTGTCCGGCGTCAAGAAAGACCACCTGACTGGCGATATTCGCCGCCAGCCGCAGGTCATGGGTTGCCATCAACATGGTGGTGCCCTCGTTCGCGAGCTGGCGCAGTACGGCGACCACCTCCAGCGACAGTTCCGGATCAAGCGCCGAGGTGGGTTCATCGCAAAGCAACACTTTGGGCGAAGGGGCCAGCGCCCGGGCGATCGCCACGCGCTGCTGTTGACCGCCGGAGAGCATGGCAGGCCAGGCATCTCGCTTATGCGACATACCGACTTTGCTGAGCAGCTCTTCCGCCCGCGCTTTGGCTTTGGCGACCGGCCATTTCTGTACCACCACCAGCCCGCGCATGATGTTGTCGAGTACCGTTAAGTGCGGGAATAACTGGAAGCTCTGAAATACCATCCCGGTTTGCTGGCAAATCCGGCGAATATCTTTTTTCCTCGGCCTGGCGTGCTTATTAAAGACAATTTCTTCACTGTCAATCTTCACCGTTCCGGCCTCGGGTATTTCCAGTAAGTTCACGCAACGTAATAAAGTGCTCTTGCCACTCCCGGAAGGGCCAATTAATGCTGTAACACTCCCTTGCGCCAGGGTGAGCGAAATATCGTGTAAGACTTTTTGCGAGCCAAAACTTTTCTCAAGTCCTGAGAGCGTTATCATTATAATTTTCCTTGGCCACAGTATTTTTTTCTAAATGAGTTTCCAGACGCGACTGCAAATACGATAAAACGGAACTGATCAGCAAATAGAGAATAGCGGCTTCGGTATAAAGAATAAGTGGCTGATAGGTCACCGCCGCAATGCGCTGGGCGGCGAGAAACATCTCAGGGACGGTAATGACCGACGCCAGAGAGGTGTCTTTCACCAGTGAAATAAAGGTATTCGACAGCGGCGGCACTGCAACGCGCGCGGCCTGCGGCAAAATAATATGCCGCAGCGACTGGCTCCAGCTCATGCTGATGGAGTGCGACGCTTCCCACTGGCCTTTCGGCACCGAGAGCAGCGTGGCGCGGATCACTTCCGAGGTATAAGCGCCGATATTCAGGGTAAAGCCAATCACCGCCGAGGGAAAGGCATCCAGCGTAATGCCGGCATTAGGCAGCGCATAGAAAATAAGAAACAGCTGAACCAATAACGGTGTGCCACGGATAATCCACACATAAAAGCGCACCAGGTGTTTTAGCGGCGCGGGTCCATACAGGCGAATGAGCGCCACAATAAACCCGAGAATTAATCCAAGGACGAAGGTGATGAGCGTTAATGGAATAGTAAATGTCAGCCCGGCATACAGCATCGGCCAGAAAGAATCGAGCGCTAAAGATAACCAATCGGGCACACTTCACCTTCCCTGAAAATTATTATTTTCAGTTGTTATAAATTAAACAAAATAAGTTTTATTGATGAAAGGTGAGTCTACCACGGGGTAAATAGAGGCGTATCTAGATATACCGGCAATGCTTATGCGCCATGGGCATATAGATAAAAATCAGGCTTTGTAGAACAACATCTCCGGAACGGGGATTCGACTTACACCAGTTGAAACCATGGCCCCATTCTCATTGAGACAGACTTCAACTCATGACTGAATAGTCCAGTCTGTCACTCGCAGACCAGGTACGCGCTCAAATTCACGCATATTATTGGTCACCAGCACTAACCCCAGCGCACGAGCATGAGCGGCAATCATGCTGTCCCATGGACCAATCGGAGTGCCCAGTTTTGCCAGTTCCGCCCGAATTTGGCCGGTGTGTGTTGCGGCTTCAACGCCATAATTCAGCACTTCCAGTCTTGCAACAAATCCTTCAACAATGCGTAAGTTTTTCTCAGGCATCGCCGATTTTTCTGCGCCGTAAATGAGCTCCATCAGAGTGATGGCGCTAATGCACATACGGTCATAATGCTGCTGAAAAGCCTCGCGCACGACCTGAGGTTTATTCTTGATAGTAAAGATGCAAATGTTGGTATCCAGCATATATTTAAGCATTAAAACTCTTCCCTTTTTTGCTCTCCTGGTTGCTCACGTTCTCCCATAAAATCAGGGCTCACGCTCTCTCCATCGAACCAGCTATCCCAGGCCTCACCTGCGGGAGTGATGATTCGGGCCCGTCCCAGCGCCACAATTTCCACCTGTTTAACATCTTCAGGTAAAGCGACGGCTTTGGGTAAACGCACGGCCTGGCTACGATTGCTTTTGAATAGCGTCGTCTTCTCCATACGCCCTCCATTGGTGAAAATTCATCCTCTAAGATTAAAACACATATGGGATATGTCAATGGGATATACATTATGCCCCGTATCCCTTACGCAATACGGGGCAGTTTTGCCATTAAATCTGCGCCAGACCGCCGTCGACGAACAGCTCAACGCCGTTGATATAGCTGGCGTCGTCTGAGGCTAAAAACAGAATGGCGCTGGCAACTTCAGAGGGCTGGCCAATACGTCCTGAAGGAACCTGTTCAGAGAGCCAGTTTTTAGTGCCTTGTGCCTGTTCACCGCCGCCGAAGAGTTCATTGAGACCGGCGGTATCGGTCAGGCCTGGACTGACGGCATTAACGCGAATGCGCCGTGGTTTGAGATCGAGGATCCAGCTACGGGCAAAGTTACGCACCGCCGCTTTGGTGGCGGAATAGACGCTAAAGGCTGGCGTGCCTTTCACGCTGGTCGTTGATGCCGTCATTACGATGGATGCGCCATCTTTTAGTAACGGCAGCGCTTTTTGCACCGTAAAGAGCACGCCTTTAACGTTGGTGTTGAAGGTCTGCTCATAATGCTGCTCGGTGATTTCACCCAGCGCGGCAAAATCGCCTCCGCCGGCGTTCGCCACCAACACATCAATCTGCCCGTGCTGCTGTTGAATCACATCATAGAGACGGTCGATATCCGCCAGTTTGCTCATATCGCCACGTACCGCCACCACGCTACCGCCTATCTCCTGTACCGCCTGGTCGAGGACTTCCTGACGACGTCCGGTGATAAAAACACAGGCGCCTTCAGCGGCAAATGCCTTAGCGGTTGCCAGACCAATACCACTGGTGCCACCTGTAACCACTACCACTTTCTCACTGTATCTGTTCATGTTCTGCTCCGGTTTATTCCGTTGGGTTAGTGATAGTGACAATACCAGTGGAACGATGGTGCAAAAAGACAGCAAATATGCTATCCATCGTTCTATTAAAGGAACGATTAGAAGGCCAATGCGTACCGACCTGAATGATTACCGTTATTTCGCCGAAGTGGTACGTCACGGCGGTTTTGCCGCGGCGGGAAGAGCCCTGCATGAGCCAAAGTCGAAGCTGAGCCGTCGCGTTGCCGAGCTGGAGTCCCGTCTCGGCGTACGACTGATTGAACGCACCAGCCGCCGCTTTCGCGTGACCGAAGTCGGTGAGGCGTTTTATCAACGTTGCCGGGCCATTTTGCAGGAGGCGGAACAGGCCGAAGCGCTGATCGTTAACGCCCATGCCGAGCCTCAGGGGCTGGTACGCTTTAGTTGCCCGACCGGGATGGTGGAGGTGGTTTCCGACACGCTAATGGCTTATATGCGCCGCTACCCGAAAGTCCGGCTGCAAATTATCGCTGTTGATCGCCCGGTCGATTTAATCAACGAGCGTATTGATATTGCTCTGCGCGTACGCACGCAGCTGAACAGCGATGCAGAGCTGATAGTACGCACCCTCGGTATCTCACACCGGATTATGGTGACCAGCCCGGCGCTGGCGCATGGGGTCGGGGAAGATATTGCCATCCTGCAAAGCCTGCCCACACTGAGCACAGATGAAGATAATCAGGAAGCCGAGTGGCCGCTGGAAAATAGCAATCAGCAAAGCTTTATATTTCGCCATGAACCGGTGATGAGCTGTAATGATTTTTCCGCCGTGCGCACGGCGGCAAAAGCAGGATTTGGGGTGGCGTTTTTACCGGAACACTACTGCCAGCGCGCGCTGGAAAGTGGTGAACTGGTACAACTGTTCCCCGGATGGTGCAGCGTGCCGGGGATAGTTCACCTGGTGTTTACCACCCGTAAGGGCTTGCCTCCCGCAGTCAGGGCACTGATTGATAGTCTGGCGGCCTCATTCGCTGCGTTGACGAGGCTGTAGTTAGAAGTTTAGTGCGGGCATTGCCCCTCACCCCGGCCCTTATGTCTTGACCTTCCCCGCTCAGGCGGGGAAGATCCCCGACTGATCATCGGGGGGGTTGT
>NZ_CBFFRJ010000183.1:0-7973 GCF_965644225.1 Phytobacter sp. V91
ACACGGTAGCAGTGTACCCGCCTGGTGGCGGGTAACTGAAGTGACTTTAAACATACAAGGGTTAGGGTGAGGGGAAAACAATCAATCCCGGTCAATCGCAAATGGCTGCCAGGCCTGACGTACCGGCATCACTTCCACCCGGTTGATATTCATATGATCCGGCAGGGTGGCGACATAGAACATCTGCTCGGCGATATCCAGCGCGGTTAATGGCGTGGTCCCACGGTACAGATTATCGGATGCCGCCTGATCCCCTTTGGTACGCACCAGGGTAAATTCGGTCTCCGCAATACCAGGCGCCAGATCGGTCACCCGGACGCCGGTGCCTAATAAATCGCAGCGCAGGTTGTAGCTGAACTGTTTTACGAAAGCCTTGGTTGCGCCATACACATGGCTGCCAGGGTAAGGCCACTGCCCGGCAATGGAGCCGATATTAATGATGCTTGCGCCTGCACCATGTTGAATCAACGTTGGCAGCAGAGCGTGGGTAACGTTAACCAGACCAGTGACGTTGGTGTCAATCATCGTTTGCCAGTCATCCAGATCCACTTTTTGCGCAGGCTGGGGTGCGAGGGCTAATCCGGCGTTGTTGATAAGAGTGGTGATATCAGCAAATTCGGCGGGCAGGGCAGCAACTGCCTGTTTTACGGCGTCTTTATCACGCACATCAAGTTCAATGATATGAACGGGCACACTCTCTGCCAGGGAGTCCTGCAACGCTTCAAGACGCGCAAGCCGACGTCCGCTCAGGACCAGCGACCAGCCAGCGTTGGCAAACACATGGGCGGCGGCTTCGCCAAATCCGGAGGTTGCGCCGGTAATGAATACCACTTTGTTTACATTCGTCATTTCATGCTCCAGTGCGGGTTTCATACAGCACTATAAAAACGCGCGTGGCGGGCAACCAGAGCCAGTTCACGAGAAATTCTGTGACACCTGTGTCACAAGCCACTAACAAGACTGGCTCTACCCGCAGACAAACTGTGCGCCGCATAGTGGTATCAACAACAACGGTATGAGAGGAGCAAGGCATGAAACTGGCACTTCAGAGCGAGATGACGATAACCAATGACGACGTACGTGAGCTGGACCGTTCGTATGTATTTCATTCATGGTCAATGCAGGGCAACCTCAACCCAATGGTGATTGCCGGTGCGAAAGGCTGCGAACTGTGGGACTACGATGGCAACACTTATCTGGATTTCAGTAGCCAGTTGGTAAACGTCAACATCGGCTATCAGCATCCTCGCGTGCTGGCGGCAATGAAAGCGCAGCTGGAAGAGTTAACGACCATTGCGCCGGCAACGGCAAACCTTGCCCGTGGCGAAGCTGCAAAGCGCATCGTTGACCTGGCACCAGAAGGTTTCAGCAAGGTGTTCTTCACCAACGCAGGCGCAGATGCTAACGAGAATGCGATGCGCATGGCGCGCATGTATACCGGGCGTGACAAGATCTTCTCGGCCTATCGCTCCTATCACGGCAACACCGGCAGCGCCATTGTGGCTACCGGCGACTGGCGTCGTGTGCCTAACGAATATGCTCGCGGTCACGTGCATTTCTTCAACCCGTATCTGTACCGCAGTGAGTTTAATGCCACCAGTGAAGCACAAGAGTGCCAGCGCGCATTACAACATCTGCGCCGGATGATTGAGTCAGAAGGCCCGACCTCCATTGCCGCGATCCTGCTGGAGTCTGTACCTGGCACTGCCGGGGTGCTGGTGCCGCCGAAAGGCTATATGCAGGGGGTACGCGCGCTGGCCGACGAGTTCGGCATCATGCTGATTGTGGATGAGGTGATGGCCGGTTTTGGCCGCACCGGCAGCTGGTTTGCTTTCGAGCAGGATGGTATCGTGCCGGATCTTATCACCTTCGCCAAGGGCGTGAACGCAGGTTATGTTCCGGCGGGCGGGGTCATCATTTCCGATAAAATCTCTCACTACTTTGACGACCATTTCTTTGCCGGTGGGCTGACCTACTCCGGCCATCCGCTGGCAATGTCGGCAATTGTCGCCACCATCGATGCGATGAAAGACGAAAAAGTGGTGGAAAACGCGGCAACAGTGGGCAACGGCGTGCTGCGCTCAGGCCTTGAAGCGCTGGCGGCGAAGTATCCATTGATTGGCGAAGTGCGTGGTCGCGGCATGTTCCAGGCGCTGGAGCTGGTGACCGATCGTAGCAGCAAAACACCGGTCGCTGCCGCGGATATGGGGGCGATTAAAGCAGCTCTGGTCAATGCAGGCATTTTGCCGTTCGTGGCGGAAAACCGTATTCACGTGGTACCACCATGCACCATGACGGCAGCCGAAGTACAAAAAGGGCTGGCGATTTTTGACAGCGTGCTGGGGCAGTTTAGTGGTCTGGCAAAATAGCAGGTTGCGCCTGAACGTTTTCTGAAAAATGATTTTCACTGGATGTAAATACAGTTTTTGTTCGTGCAAAGGGTTGTAAGAGGGTAGCATTCTCGCGGGTGCCTGAGGCTTTCTGAGTCAGGCATTTTGCAGGGTTCAGAAAGGTGAAAGCCCCAGGAGATAGTGTTATCAACCTGAGGCTCATCATCCAAACCCTAGCAGGTTGGATGTTAATCTCTTTTTTGCACGGAGGCAATAACATGCTGACGAAGTACGCCCTGGTGGCGATCGTGGTGCTGTGTGTCACAGCACTGGGTTTTACGCTGTTGGTACGCGACTCGCTTTGCGAGATGAGTTTCAAGCAACGTGATACTGAGTTTAAAGCTGTTCTCGCTTACGAAGTGACGAAGTAGCTAGCTGACTTTGCGGGGAGCAATCCCCGCAACTCCATCTGTCAGGCTGGAACCTCACGCACCCATTCTTTCACCCCATCCGATGTTCGCCGCGCACCAGTGCATCGCGCTCGAAAAAACGTTCAATCCTGCCATTCGCCATAAATGCCGCCCGGTCAGACATATGGGCGATGACATCAGCATCGTGGCTGACCAACAGATAGCTCATCCCATGCTGCACTTTAAGACGATTGAGCAGATTCAGGATCTCGGCCTGGACCGACATATCCAGCGCCGACGTCGGTTCGTCGAGCAGCAGGATTTGCGGGCGCAGTAACAGCGCGCGAGCAATGGCGACACGCTGGCGCTGACCGCCGGAAAGCTGATGGGGGAAGCGGCGTGCCGCGTCAGCCGGTAATCCGACCTGCTCCAGCGCTGTCTTCACCTTGTCCTCAATCTCGTTCTCGCCATGGATCTTTAGCGGTTCAGCGAGGGTGCGATACAGGGTGTGGTTCGGGTGCAGGGATGCGTAGGGATCCTGAAACACCATCTGCACATTGCGCCGCAATGTACCCTGAAAACGGCGGTTGGCTTTGATGGGATTGCCAAAAAGGGCAACCTCACCCTGCCACTCTCGCTGCAGACCGGCCAGTACCCGCAGCAGGGTGGATTTACCGCAGCCGGAGGCACCAATCAGACTGAAGGTTTCCCCTTTTTCAACGGTGAAACTGGCGTCTGAGACGACGGTCTTCTCGCCGAAACTGACTTTCAGGCCGCGAATATCAACGATTGCCATTATTCACCTCCTGAAAAGTATGGCTGCGATCCAGTACCGGCAGCATCTGCCCGTAAGTCTCTGCCCCAGGGCGGCAGGTCCAGAGCGTGCGGGTATAAGGATGCTGCGCATCCGGCAGTTGCGAAGCGGGCATTTCATCCACGCACGCCCCCTGATACATCACCATCACCCGGTGGCAGTGCTGCGCAACCAGCGGCAGATCGTGACTGATCAGTAACATCGCCATTTTCCGCTGCTCACATTGGCTCACCAGCAGTTCCAGTATCTGGTTACGCAGGCGAGCGTCCAGTGCGGAGGTAGGTTCATCGGCGATCAGCACTTTGGGGTTATTGACCAGCGCGATGGCGATCATCACCCGTTGGCCCATTCCACCCGAGAGCTGACCCGGGTAGCGTGCTAATACCATAGGGTCGAGTTCTACAGCACGCAGCGCTTCGCCAATCTTCTCCATGCGCTGCTTACGGCTAAGACGTTGATGCAGCGTCAGGGCTTCATCGAGCTGTGCGAGCACCGTTTTTACCGGATTGAGGGCGTAGCGCGGATCCTGTAACACCATGGCGATACCGTTGCCGCGCAGGTTGCGCCAGCCTTTGTTGCTCAGAGTGCCTAAATCCTGCCCCAGTACGTTGAGCGTACTGGCGCTGACTTTCCCGGGCTGACGAACCAGACCCATCAGCGCCCTTGCGGTCATCGATTTGCCGGAGCCCGATTCACCGACCAGCGCGAGGCGTTCATTGCCCAGCGTAAAGCTCAGGTTGTTCACGACCCTTGCCGTGGGGTAATCAATATTCAGCCCTGATACCTGAACACGTGTCTCAGTCATGTTGCGGCTCCAGTACATCGCGCAGGCCATCGCCCAGTAAGTTAAACGCAAGGCTTGCGACTAAAATCGCCGCACCTGGTGCGGCTGCAATCCACCACTGGTCGAAAATAACCTGCATGCCGTCGGCAATCATCGCACCCCATTCCGCCATCGGCGGACGCGCGCCCAGCCCTAAGAATCCCAGTCCGGCGGCGGCGAGAATGATACCGGCCAGATCGAGCGCCAGACGCACAATGGCTGAGGGCAGGCAAAGCGGCAGAATATGGCCGATAAGCAGTCGCCATCCCCGGATCCCCATCATTTCGGCCGCCGCAAGGTAGTCACTATGACGCAGACGTTGGATCTCACTGCGCGCCTGGCGGGCGTAGGCTGGCCAGGTGGTGAGCGCCAGCGCCAGGGCGCCATTGACCAGGCCCGGGCCGAGCATCGCCACAAAAGCAAAGGCCAGGATCAGGCGCGGCATTGACATCACCACGTCGGTGAAACGCATCAGAATACGCTCCAGCCAGCCGCCGTAAAAACCGGCCAGAATGCCGATAAGCAAGCCTGCGGGAAGGGTAATGACGGTCACCAGGGCGACCAGACCGAGCGCCGGACGGGTGCCGTATATCAGCCGGGAAAGCAGGTCTCGCCCGTAGCTGTCGGTGCCCAGCCAGTGAGTAGCGCTGGGGGCCTGGAGGCGTGAAGCCGCATCCTGCCAGTTAGGATCAAGCGGAGCCAGCCACGGCGCAAACAGCGCCAACAGCAGAAACAGCACCACCACAATAAGCCCGATAAAAGCGGCCGGAGAGCGACGAAGACGGCGCAGGAAGAGGGATGTCGGCATCAGTGCACCCTCGGGTCGGTCAACCGTACCAGCAGATCGGTCAGATTATTAATCAACACAAAGCAGACTCCAATCACCAGGGTGCCGCCCATGATGGCCGTGGTATCGCCGGCGAACAGGGCGGTGGTCAGATAGCGCCCGATGCCAGGCCAGGAGAAGACCGTTTCTGTCAACACCGCGCCCTCCAGCATGCCGGTGTAGGCCAGCGCGATCACCGTCAGCAGGGTGCCGCGAATATTCGGCAGCACGTGACGCAGCAGGATTGTCATTTCCCCGGCCCCCTTGGCGCGCGCCAGCAAAATATACTCTTTATTCATCTCGCCCAGGCAGGCAGAGCGGGTGAGGCGGGTAATGCTGGCAAGGGAGTAATAAGCCAGCAGCGTCACCGGTAAAACCAGGTGACTGACGGCATTTTTAAACGCCTCAGGATCGCCAGAAAGCCAGGTGTCAATCAATGTGAACCCGGTTCGGGGCGTTACCGTATACAGGTAGATATCGTCCAGTCGTCCGGGGCCTGCGCTCCATTGCAGACGGGCGTAAAACAGCGCCAGCATCAGCAGTCCCAGCCAGAATATCGGCACCGAGTTGCCCAGCAGCGTGAAGGTGCGTACCGCCAGATCCCAGGGGGAACCGGCGAAGCGGGCACACAGTATTCCGGCAATCACCCCGAGTACGCTACCGATAACCAGCGCCAGGGTTGCCAGTTCAAGCGTGGCCGGAAAGGTCGACAGCAGATCCTGTAACACCGGTTGCCCGGTGGCGCTGGCAGTGCCCAAATCACCATGAGCCAGGTTAACCAGGTAGTGCCAGAACTGAACAGGTAACGGCTGGTCAAGACCGAGCTGGTGGCGAACCTGGTCGTAGGTCGACTGGCTGGCGTGATCGCCAACGATTTGTAGTACCCGATCAACGGGAGAGAATGCGGATAGTGAAAAAGTGACCAGCAACAGGCCTGGAAGCGTCAGAGCGAGGGTGAAAAGGGTCTGTAAGACCGGCTTTACCCTGGGTGAAATCGCGGACATGAATAACTCATTTATAGCATCGGACGGGAAAGATTACCCCCTTCAGCCTGCGGCAGGGAAGGGGGATCCATACTTACTTGGTTACACGGTCATACCACACCATATCCGCATTCAGGCCCTGCTGGTAGCCCTTCACGTTATCGCGCACCACAATCTGGGTTTTACCCTGATCAACAAAGACGTACGGAGAGTTGTGTTGCAGCTCTTGTTGCATATTTTTGTAGAGATCCAGACGCTTAGCGGCGTCCGGTTCGGCAACGGCGGCAAGGGTTGCTTTACTCAGTTCAGGAATTTTCCAGCCGTTCAACCCGGCAACGGTGCTTGATTTTCCGTCGTTGTAAGCAAAGGCGCTGGCGTTGGAGTGGGCGTCGAAATAGTCCGGGATCCACAGGCGAATGGCAGCCTGATGCTGTTTGGCACGCACACGGGCATAAACCTGGCTACCGGCAGCCGGTAACAGATCCACTTTAACGCCACCCTGGGCGAAACTTGCCTGCATGGACTGGGCAATAGTGATAAACGGCGGTTTGTTCTCAACGTCCAGCGTGAAGTGGGCGTCTTTGATCCCCGCTTTGGCCAGAATTTCTTTGGCTTTTGCCGGATCGAACTTAAACGGGTTATCTTCCAGCGCGCCAGGCAGACCAACCGGCAGGAAGCTCTGATGGACGAAATACTGGCCTTTGAGCAGGTTTTTAGTGATGCCCTCGTAATCCACCAGCCAGCGTGAGGCTTCCCAGAATGCCGGGTTATTCAGCAGCGGGTTGGCGCTGTTACCGGCGTTAAAGACCAGGTAATTTTGCTCGGCAGAAGGAGTGCTCAGCACCTCAATGCCTTTTTTACCGGTCAACGCGCTGATTTGATCGGCGCCAAGATCGCGGGCGACATCCGCATCTCCCTGTTCAATTAACAGGCGACGGGATGCCGGATCCGGCACGTTCTTAATAATGATGTTTTTAACTTTTGGCGCGCCGCCCGGCGAGGTGGGGTTGGCATCCAGCACAATGGCCTGGTGCGGCTGATAGACGCGCATCTTAAATGCGCCGCTGCCTGCGGAGTGCATCTTCAGCCAGGCGTTACCAAAGTCATTGTCTTTTACATTGGCGCTGACCAGTTTTTCATCGACGATCGAGGCAATCGGCGTGGAGAGAATATTCAGCGCCACCGCCGGGCTGACGTCCGCCGTCCAGTGTAACTGAACGGTGTGGTCATCCACTTTCTTCAACTGACTGGCGATGTTGTCTGCCTGCCAGCCCAGCACGTTGAGAATAAAGGCCGGGGATTTGTTCATGGTGACGGCGCGGGTGTAAGAGAAAATCACGTCGTCTGCACGCAGCGGATTGCCGGAGGCAAATTTAGCGTCGCTTTTCAGCTTGATGGTCAGGGTTTTGGCTGCCGCATCCGCCTGCCAGCTTTCCGCCAGCACCGGATTAATCTTTTCAGGGTTCTCACGATCCGGCTGCACCAGGCGCTCATAGAGGCTCGGCACGGTCTGAATGCTGGAAAGCTCGTTAGCTTCAGCCGGGTCAAGGCTGACAATATCGTCCAGACCCTGTGCGACCACTAAAGTATCCGGCGGGGTGGCAGCATAGCTGGTGGCAGAGAGCAGCGTCATGATGACGAGGGGCAGCAATTTCTTGACCATAGGAGTTCCCTGTAAAGTTAATTTAGTGTGATTATTTTGTATCGCTAAATTAGGGAAGGTGCGATTTAATCGTCAGTTATGAGAACATAAGGCTTTCTTTGCCATAGATTTTTCACGATGCCCG
>NZ_CBFFRJ010000184.1:0-7600 GCF_965644225.1 Phytobacter sp. V91
AAACGTTTTGGATAAGAGGGGGGGGTAATACGGGCTACAAGTGGTTTACCTGATTTACCGGGCTTGCGTTTTCTGGGAGCTTTGCTGCGTGCCATTTTCATGAATCCCTGCGGAAATTAACATACCGCAGAGTATAAAACGGTCTGCCGATCATGAATACCATCGGAACCGCGAAGCGGTGACGCTCGCCCTGTAAGGGCGCTACTGTTCTGGCGGGAATATTTGCAGTGCCATTTGATTTCAGTCTGCAATTCCGGGCGCGCAAAGGCATCGCCCAGTTTTACGCCGCTGTAGTTTTCGATGCGCTCGATAATCTGCTGCGGCGTGACGTCCATATTTGGGCCGCTGCAATGGTCGGTAAACTCAAATTCTTCCCGATGGTCGGCAACCGCCTGCATCACTTTGTGGGCGGCATCACGGCCATTGGCGAGCGTGGAGGCGGCAAGAATGCAACGCACGATCACGCCAGAGTAAAGATGCCAGGGTTGCGATTGCAGGCGAATTTTTACCGTCACCTTATCTTCGCCCACTTCCCTGAGCAGGGCATCCAGCTTGTTAAATGCCCGCACTGAGAACGGACAGGTCGGTTCCAGAAAAACTTCGAAAGTGCGCGGGCCGTGGCCCCAGACCAGCGGTTCGGCATGTAACGGTTGGCTCATGTTCACTCCTGATATTGAGTAATAAGTTGTGGCAAAAGTGGAGGGCGATAAGAAAGAGAATATCAGGATGTGTTTTCGTGAGGCACTGGAAATGTTGGATTTGTCTCGGTTGCAGGCTAAACCGCCCAAAACGCCAACCCAGGCTGACTTTATTCGCCCGGGGGCTGAGTTCTGTACCTGCAGACGAAAAGTTTTCTCTCGCTGCCAGAATTGATTGATTTGCTAAACCGGTTTAATTAAATTTTAGCAAAACATAAATTGGGAGAAAACCATGTCAGCTCAAGTCTGGTGTCTGGGGGATGCCGTCGTTGATTTGTTACCTGAGGGTGACGGGAAATTAATCCAGTGTGCTGGAGGCGCCCCTGCCAATGTCGCCGTCGGCATTGCGAGGCTGGAGGGCAAAAGCGGTTTTATTGGTCGGGTGGGTCAGGATCCGTTTGGCCGATTTATGCAGGCAACCCTCTGTCAGGAAAAGGTCAACACCGACTTTATGATCTTTGACGAGGCGCATCGCACCTCCACGGTGGTTGTCGCGCTGGATGATGACGGCGAACGCTCCTTCACCTTTATGGTCCGCCCCAGCGCCGATCTCTTTTTACAGGCCGATGAGTTGCCCACTTTTCAGCCCGGAGAGTGGCTGCACTGCTGCTCCATTGCGTTATCGGCAGAACCTTCGCGTCATGCCGCCCTGTCTGCCATGCGGCTCATACGTGACGCGGGGGGATTTGTCAGTTTTGACCCCAATATTCGCGCCGATCTCTGGCAGGATCCGCAGGTGCTGCACCGCTGCCTGGCTTACGCATTTGAGCTGGCCGATGTGGTAAAGCTTTCCGAAGAGGAGCTTGCCTTTATCACGGCTTCCACTGACTTAAAAACCGGTATGAAAGTCCTCGTCAGGCGTTTCTCTTTCAAGCTGTTGCTGGTTACCCAGGGCAAAGCGGGCGTGCTGGCGCTGTTTCAGGGCGATATTTTCCATTATCCCTGTATGCCGGTGTTGAGCGTGGACACCACCGGAGCGGGCGATGCCTTTGTTGCCGGATTGCTGTGGCGACTGGCGCAGGAGGGCTTACCCAAAAATGAGCCGGAGCTGGCCTCCTGCCTGAGCAGCGCACAGCGCTGTGGCGCGCTGGCGACAACGGCGAAAGGGGCCATGACGGCACTACCCCGACTTGAGGCCCTGACGGCCACCCTGGGCTGATTTTAGCCTTGATTTGCGACCCTCCTCACAATCACTAAACCGGTTTAGCAATTTTATTTGCGTGCTGAAATTAACCTTGATTATGATTCTTGTTAAACCGGTTTAGCAAAAATTCAACACTCTTACCTCTTTTCATAGGGACGCAAAAACAATGAGAAAAAGCACGCTCGCTATCACGCTTGGATTGTTACTGGGTTCGGGGTCGGCGCTTGCGGCAGACGCGGGGATGGGCAGTATTGAAGCGCGCCTTGCTGCACTTGAGCAACGCTTGCAGGCTGCGGAACAGCGGGCAACGAATGCAGAAAAAAGAGCCCAGGCCGCGGAGTTACAGGCAAAAAACCTCGCAACGGAGCAACAAAAAACGCAAACCACCACCGCAGAAGTCGCACAACGCACCACGCAACTGGAGCAGAAATCCTCCCAGGAAGGCGGGTTTGAGTTCCATGGCTACGCCCGTTCGGGTCTGCTAATGAGCGACTCGGCGGCCAAAACCCAGGGCGGTCCTGGGATGACGCCTGCCGGTGAAAGCGGTGGCCACGTCGGGCGTCTGGGCAACGAACCTGACACCTATGTTGAGTTGAATCTTGAACATAAACAGACTCTCGCCAGCGGGGCCACTACCCGCTTTAAAGTGATGCTGGCTGACGGGCAGCGCAGCTACAACGACTGGACTGCATCCAGCAGCGATCTCAACCTACGTCAGGCATTCACTGAGTTGGGTCATCTGCCCACGTTCAGCGGCGCATTTAAAGATTCCACCGTCTGGGCCGGTAAACGCTTTGACCGCGATAATTTTGATATCCACTGGATCGACTCGGACGTGATTTTCCTCGCCGGTACCGGTGCTGGCGTCTACGACGTGAAGTGGAGCGATAACGCGCGCAGTAACTTCTCACTCTATGGTCGTACCTTCGGCGATATCGAGAACAGCGAAAACAACGCCCAGAACTACATCCTGACCCTGAACAACTATTTCGGTCCGGTACAGGCGATGGTCAGCGGCATGCGGGCGAAAGATAACGACGACCGCGTCGATCTCGACGGCAATAAAGTCAAAAGTGATGCGGCTGAAACCGGCGTCCATGCTCTGTTAGGACTGCACAATGAGAGTTTCTACGGTCTGCGTGACGGGGCGTCGAAAACGGCGTTGCTGTACGGTCACGGGCTTGGTGCAGAGGTCAAATCGGTGGGGTCTGATGGCGCGTTGCTGCCGCAAGCGGATACCTGGCGTCTGGCGACTTACGGCATGACGCCGCTGGGCGGCGGCTGGCATATTGCGCCAGCGGTGCTGGCTCAGAGCAGCAAAGACCGCTACGTCAAAGGCGACAGCTACGAGTGGGCGACCTTCAACATGCGTCTGATTCAGGAACTGACGCAGAATTTCGAAATGCAGTACGAAGGCAGCTACCAGTACATGGATCTCAAACCTGAGGGCTACAACAGTCGTAATGCGGTGAACGGCAGCTTCTACAAACTTACCGTGGCGCCAACGCTGAAAGCGGGCGATGTCGGCGAGTTCCTGAAACGTCCTGAACTGCGTCTTTTCGCCTCCTGGATGGACTGGGATCACAAGCTGGACAACTATGCCAGCGATGATGCCCTTGGCAGCAACGGCTTTAAGTCCGGCGGCGAATGGACCTTCGGCGTGCAGATGGAAACCTGGTTCTGATAATAGGGCCCCGGTAAGGGGCTCTCTACGCGCTAATTATTATAAATTTCTATAAAACAGAGGCTTATATGGACTTCGAACAGATTTCCCGGTCGCTATTACCGCTGCTGGGCGGCAAGGACAATATCGTCAGCGCCGCGCATTGCGCCACGCGCCTGCGGCTGGTTCTGGCGGAAGATGCCAAAGCGGACACCACCGCGATCGGCAAAATTGACGGCGTAAAAGGCTGCTTCCGCAACGCCGGGCAGCTACAGGTCATTTTCGGCACTGGCGTGGTGAACAAAGTCTACGCGGCGTTTATTCAGGAGGCAGGCATTGGCGAAACGAGCAAGTCAGAGGCGGCGGCCATTGCGGCGCGCAAACTGAATCCTTTCCAGCGCGTGGCCCGTCTGTTGTCCAACATTTTTGTCCCAATAATCCCGGCCATTGTGGCATCGGGTTTGTTGATGGGGCTGCTGGGGATGGTGAAAACCTACGGCTGGGTGAACCCGGATAATGCGCTGTATATCATGCTGGACATGTTCAGCTCTGCGGCCTTTATTATTCTGCCGATCCTTATTGGCTTTACCGCTGCAAGGGAATTTGGCGGTAACCCTTATCTGGGGGCGACGCTCGGCGGCATTCTGACTCACCCGGCCCTGACCAACGCCTGGGGCGTGGCCGCCGGGTTCCATACCATGAACTTTTTTGGTATCGAAGTGGCGATGATCGGCTATCAGGGCACGGTTTTCCCGGTGCTGCTCGCCGTCTGGTTTATGAGCCTTGTCGAAAAACAACTTCGCAGAATGATTCCGGACGCGCTGGACCTGATCCTGACGCCATTTTTAACCGTGATCATTACCGGTTTTGTCGCGCTTCTCATCATCGGCCCGGCAGGGCGTGCGCTGGGTGACGGTATCTCCTTTGTTCTGAGCACCCTTATCACCCACGCAGGCTGGCTGGCAGGGCTGCTGTTCGGCGGGCTTTACTCGGTGATTGTTATCACTGGCGTGCATCACAGCTTCCACGCAATCGAAGCCGGGTTGCTGGGGAATCCTTCTATCGGCGTGAACTTCCTGCTGCCCATCTGGGCGATGGCTAATGTAGCCCAGGGCGGAGCCTGTCTGGCGGTATGGTTCAAGACCAAAGACGCTAAAATTAAAGCCATTACGCTGCCGTCGGCGTTTTCTGCCGTTCTTGGCATCACGGAAGCGGCGATTTTTGGTATCAACCTGCGGTTTGTGAAACCCTTTATTGCGGCACTGATTGGTGGCGCAGTCGGTGGGGCCTGGGTGGTTTCGGTGCATGTCTATATGACCGCTGTCGGCCTGACGGGGATCCCGGGGATGGCGATTGTGCAGGCAAGCTCGCTGCTGAATTACGCCATCGGCATGGTGATTGCCTTTAGCGTCGCCTTTATTATCTCTTACCTGCTTAAATACAAAACGGACTCAGAATAATGACTTCATCGACCCTGTTGCCAGAGATTTTACTCTCAGTGCTGAAAGGCCAGCCAAAAGCGATGCGGGACCCTCACTACCCGGCCTGGCACCTGGCCCCGGTGACAGGGCTGCTGAATGACCCAAACGGCTTTATCCATTTCCAGGGGCGGTTTCATCTTTTCTATCAATGGAATCCGCTCGGCTGTCAGCACAATCACAAGTGCTGGGGGCACTGGAGTTCGGCGGACCTGCTGCACTGGCAGCACGAGCCGTTAGCCCTGATGCCCGTGGACGAGTATGACCGCAGCGGCTGTTATTCCGGCAGCGCGGTCGACAACCAGGGCGAACTGACGCTGTGCTACACCGGCAACGTGAAATTTGCTGAGGGCGGCCGCACGGCGTGGCAGTGCCTGGCGGTGCAGAACGCCGACGGCGGATTTGATAAGCAGGGGCCGGTTATTGCGTTGCCGGAGGGCTATACCGGACACGTCAGAGATCCCAAAGTCTGGCGACACGAAAATCAGTGGTACATGGTGCTCGGCGCTCAGGATCTGACGTTGCATGGCAAGGTGCTGCTGCTGCGTTCGGACGATTTGCACCACTGGCAGTTACTCGGGGAGCTTGCCGGTAGTGGTCTTGGCGGCTTAGGCGAAGCGGGGTATATGTGGGAGTGCCCGGACCTGTTCACCATCGGGGCGGATACTTTCCTGATTTGCTGCCCGCAAGGGGTTGCCCGCGAAGAGCACCGTTTCCTCAATACGCACTCCAGCGCCTGGCTGAGCGGGAGATTCTCTCCTGAACAGGCGACGTTCGAGCATGGGGAGTTGCATGAGCTTGACGCCGGGTTTGAATTTTATGCGCCGCAAACCACTTTAAGCGCCGACGGGCGGCGTCTGCTGGTGGGCTGGATGGGCGTGCCGGATGGTGAAGAGATGCGTCAGCCTACGCTGGCGCAGGGCTGGATCCATCAGATGACCTGCGTGCGCGAGCTTTCATCCCGCAACGGCAGGCTGTATCAACAGCCGGTGCGCGAACTTCAGGCGCTGCGTGAAGAAGAGTGCAACTTTAGCGGACTTGCGGATAGCGCCCCCGTTCTTGACGCTCAGCGTCTGGAATTGCTGATTGAAAGCGAAGGCGAGCTGACGCTGAATTTTGGCGATACGCTGATTTTGCACTGGCATAAAAACCAGCTGCGTCTCGACCGCCGGAGTCTGGAAAACGGTGAGTGGCTCTCGCGTTACTGGCAGGGGGAAGCAACGATGCTGCAAATCCTCTGTGACCACTCCAGCATCGAAATCTTTATCAATGACGGCGCTGGCGTGATGAGCAGCCGTTACTTCCCGTCACATCCCGCGCAATTAACCTTTGGCGGAAGAGGAGAACTGCGGGTGCAATACTGGTCGTTACAGCCTTGCGTGGTAGAATAACGGCTTGTTTCATTAACCGATGTATTGTCGTGAGAAAAACAAAACGCGTTACCATCACTGATATCGCCGCGCTGGCGGGCGTCTCAAAAGCCACCGCCAGCCTGGTGCTCAATGGTCGAGGTAAAGAGTTACGCGTGGCGCAGGAAACCCGTCAACGTGTGCTTTCTCTTGCTCAGCAGCACCACTATCAGCCGAGTATCCATGCCCGGCTGTTGCGCGAGGATCGCAGCCACACGCTCGGACTGGTGGTGCCTGAGATAACCAACCACGGGTTTGCCGCCTTTTCTCATGAGCTCGAAAACTTGTGTCGCGAGGCGGGCTTACAGCTTCTGATTTCCTGCACCGACGAAAACGCCAGTCAGGAATCGGTGGTGGTCAACAATCTGGTCTCCCGCCAGGTGGATGGGCTGATTGTTGCCTCCAGCATGCTCAACGACGCCGATTACCTGAAGCTCAGCGAGCAGTTGCCAGTGATACTGTTCGACCGCTATATGAACAGCACCTCTCTGCCGTTGGTCATTACCGATGCGGTGACGCCGACCGCCGATTTGGTTGAACGTCTGGCCCGTGCAAAACCGGATGAAATCTACTTTTTAGGCGGCCAGCCGCGGCTTTCACCCACCAAAGATCGTCTGACGGGCTTTACGCAAGGTCTGGAGAGAGCCGGGGTGACGTTGCGCCCTGAGTGGATCATTCATGGCAATTATCATCCGAGCAGCGGCTATGAAATGTTTGCCGCGCTCTGCGCGAAGCTGGGACGTCCACCGAAAGCGTTGTTTACGGCCGCATGCGGACTTCTTGAAGGGGTGCTGCGCTATATGAGCCAGCACCATTTACTGGAAAGCGATATTCAAATCGCCAGTTTCGACGATCACTATCTCTATGACTCGCTTTCACTAAGTATTGATACCGTTGAGCAGAATATTCCCCGGCTGGCGTATGACTGCTTTGACCTCATCACGCAGCTGATCGAAGGGAATGAACCGGGCGAACAGCAGCGGATTTTGCCGGCAACGCTGCGCCTGCGTAATGAGCAACTGAAAAAAGCAGATCCCACCGCGGCTGGCTGATTGCGCCGCAATCAATCAAGGTCTGAACGCCGCATCATCATTTCGATAATATGAAGGGGAACATCTTCCCCTTCATGCCGCTTAAGGAAGGTGCGATTTAATCGGTGGGGTTCAGTGGAGTCCTTATCTGTATTAGCCTTACCTTAGCTGAGCTGT
>NZ_CBFFRJ010000185.1:0-7402 GCF_965644225.1 Phytobacter sp. V91
GGGCATCGTGAAAAATCTATGGCAAAGAAAGCCTTATGTTCTCATAACTGACGATTAAATCGCACCTTCCTTAGGTGATGCTAACCCTATTCAAACCAGGGGAATCGCTTATGTATGATATTTAGAATATTTTTGGGTTGAAATTGCCAGGCTTTACCAATTCAGATATGGTGGATGAAGTATCCGGTGATAATAACCAACATGCTGTCATCCTTGCTTAGCCTTCAATCGAAGGTAGCTAATTACCTCGCAAATTGGGGGGGTAAATAAATGACGATATATTCTGGTAGTTCCTGAAAATGAGCTACGCTCTGTATCGCCCAGGTCTTTATTGACCAGGGGGGTGTACGCTTTCAGTTTCATGAGAAACATTTAATTTCCTGATAATCATCAGGAGCTTATCTTTTATAAGATATTTTCCACACGTAATTATAAAAGCCGAAACTTCACAAATAAAACATTGCGGCTTAATAAAAGTAAGAAATTTGCGTTAAGGAAAGACTTTTATATGCACACACAGACAGTTTTCGAATTAAGCCAGGAAGCTGAGCGGCTTTTACAGCTTTCGTTGCATAACTTGCAGACCCTCAATACCTTGCCGCTGGCGACGCTCGATGAAGCGGCTTCAGGCAAGAAAGCAGAGAGCGCAAATGTACTCCCCCTGCATTTCAGTGCCCGTGGCATCGAGACACAGCAGGCCACCCTGCACAATGAACTGCGTAAAATCACTCGTCTGGAAATGGTGCTGGCGATTGTCGGTACAATGAAAGCAGGTAAGTCGACCACCATTAATGCCATTGTTGGCACGGAAGTATTGCCCAACCGCAACAGGCCGATGACGGCATTACCAACGTTGATCCGCCACACTCCAGGCCAAAAGGAACCCGTTTTACATTTTGCCCATGTCGGTCCCATTGATGCTTTAACCCAACAGCTGCAAACCCGCTTGTTTAATTTTGATCGTGAAAAATTAGCGCAAAGGCTGGAAATCGACAAAGACATGAGCATGCTGCTGGAGCGTATTACCCAGGGCGATGCATTTGATAAACATTATTTGGGCGCCCAGCCCATCTTTCATTGTTTAAAAAGTCTTAATGATCTTGTGCGGTTATCGAAAGCACTTGACGTTGATTTTCCTTTTTCCGCATATGCATCGGTGGAGAATATCCCGGTAATTGAAGTGGAATTTGTTCACCTCGCGGGATTAGAAAATGATGTCGGGCAACTTACCCTGCTCGATACTCCCGGGCCGAATGAAGCCGGTCAGCCACATTTGCAAAAAATGCTTAATGAACAGCTTGCCCGCGCTTCTGCGGTGCTGGCGGTGATGGACTACACCCAACTTAAATCGATTTCTGATGAGGAAGTTCGTCGCGCTGTCTCTGCGGTCGGGCGCTCAGTGCCGCTGTATGCGCTGGTCAATAAGTTCGATCAGAAAGATCGTAACAGTGATGATGAAGAGCAGGTCAGGGCGCTTATCTCCGGCACCTTAATGAAGGGGCATATTAATCCGACGCAGATTTTCCCGGTTTCTTCTATGTGGGGCTATCTGGCTAACCGTGCCCGACATGAGCTGAAGCATCAGGGGAAATTGCCGGATCCGGAGGATCAGCGTTGGGTGCAGGACTTTGCCGAAGCAGCGCTCGGACGACGCTGGCGCAACGCCGATCTCGATGATGTTGAGCATATTCACCACGCGGCCGAACTGTTGTGGGAAGATTCGTTGTTTGAGCAGCCCATCCGTAAGTTGCTGCACGCAGCCCACGCCAACGCCTCGCTATACGCGCTGCGTTCCGCGTCGCATAAATTGCTTAACTACGCGCAAAGCGCCCGTGAGTATCTCGATTTTCGTTACCAGGGGCTGACGGTGGCCTTTGATAACCTCGAGCATAATATTGAACGGCTTGAAGAGGACATGGCGCTGCTACAAACCTGCCAGATGAGCGTCAGCGATGAAATTGATCATGAAGTCGATGAAGCGCTGACGGCAGCCAATCTCTTTATACATAATCAACAGACCGACATCATTGCCGCAATCGACGGCTGGTTCCGTGATGGCAATCTGACGAATATTTTCAATGAAAGCCAGGAGAGCATACGTCTTGATGCTGAGTTTTCCGCAGGGCAACTGGTGCTGGAAGATGAAGGGCAGGCACAAAACGTACTCAGCAAAATGCGCTCATCCTGTGAATCTATTCTGTTAGCTGCGCAGGAAAAAATCAGCCGTGAGCTGGCGTTACGTTTTGACCAACTGGAAAACACGCTTACCCGTTCCCTGAACGATGCGATGCGCCCGATTGAGCTTGGAATTAAGGAAGAGCTTAACCATGCGGGGTTCCGCGCGCGCATCAGTTTCCCGGCTTTCCAGTCCAGCGCGCTAAACTTCAATACGCGTCAGCTTTTCAGCAATGCGATTGCGTCGGAGGATACGCCTGCCGGTCAGGCTCCGCGAACCGGAAGCGTGCGTGAAACGGTATCGCGCTGGCTCAATAATCCGAGCTGGGGCTGGGATGATTATGTGGTGACGCGCACCCGTTACGTTATCGATGTGGCCTCCCTGCACCAGAAGCTAACGCAGCATGTTGCTCATTTTTGTGAACAAATTCGTAAAGCTTTAGCGGCGCAGGTCGATGTTTCTGTTACGGCAGGAATGGCAACATTCTTTGCTGAGTTCTCGTTATGTCTCGCGGGGCTACAGGAAAGTTTGCGTGACAGTCTGGTGATACGTCAACAAAACGAATCTTCAGTGCAGGCGTTGCAGCAGCATTTGCGACACTGCATTAAGACGGCCCACTGGATTGAGGAAGATGCACGTTTGTTACGCGACGATATACAAACCTTATTCGCGGCAGATCAACCATGAAAAATCGACTACTGGAAGGGCCTGGGCGTACGCTGGAATGTATTCATCCCAAGTTCATCGTGGATTTAGTGCAAGGCGTCGATGCGCCTCGCCAGAGCACGGTTGTGCCCCAACAGCAGTTGTTTCGTGAGCGGTTAACCCAGGAAGTAATGGCGCAAACCCAATTGCGCCCCTGGGCGATGTCGGGGGTGTTGAATGAGAATGACACCCTGCGTTTAGGTCTGGCGGAAAAGCTGGCCAGCATGCTTGATCCTGGCCATCTGGCGCTGACGCGCATCACCCAGCGTTTAACGGCCTTACAGATGTCAGAACGTCGGCCAGTGAACGGCGCCACCGGCAATTCTCAACAGCAGTATGAAGAGATGATTGAGCACTTTAGCCAACGTGCCGGATGGAAAGAAAAAGCCCTGACCCAACGTGGACTGACGGTGCAGGCCGGGCATCATAGCGAGCAGATTTTTACCCGCTGGCGTGCCGGTAACTACGGTGGCTGGTCAATGGCGGGTCGTTGCTATGTGGCGCTTGAAGAGCTGCGTTGGGGCGCTTTTGGCGATGCCTGCCGACTGGCAAGCAGTGAAGTGGCATCGATGCTGAAGGATAATTTGCGCACCATGGCAGCCGATTTTCTGGCTCAGGGGATTAATGCTTCCTCCGGCACCCGACATTTTTATCATCAATGGTTGACCACGCCTGCCACTCCGGGATTGATGGATTACAAAGATCTGCTGGGATGGCTGGGAGACTGGTGCGACGCTGAGCGTCACCCTATCTGCTGGTCGGTCACCCAGAGCTGGCAAACGGTCGCGCTGGGGATGCCGCGACTGTGTTCAGCAACCCGGCTGGCAACGGCGATGGTTGATGAGGTATTCGGCGAGTAACAAGATGTGCCCTGCAATTAACCAATGCTAATGGTCAATTGCAGGATACAGCTGTACGTGAAACCCCTGCCAGGTGGCAGGGGTTTTTGTTTTAGTGACCCAGCGATTCGGCGGGTTTCTCCTCAGCTTTATCTGCCGCCGGGACATTGCCAAACCGTTTGGCATACAGCGCGGTGATGATTGGCACCAGGATCGCGGTGACAATCACGCTCGCTGCCACCAGCGCCGTTGCGGTTGCGGCAACGGGCTCGAATGCCGGGTTAATCTGGGCGATGATCACCGGGTTTGCCACCGCAGCGCCTGCTGCCGAGGAGGCTGCGACCCCCGCAGTGCCGTTGCCGCCGCCAATCACTCTGTCAGCAATAATCAACGGAATACCGGTGATGATGATGACCGCCACGCCCAGGAAGATGCCCAGTAAACCGGTATCTGCAATCACGCCCAGGTTAATGGTGTTACCCAGTGCGAAACCGAAGAAAGGGATCAGAACCGGAGTGGCTTTGCTAAAGAAAGCGCGCAGGTCATGGTCGAGGTTGCCCAGGGCGAAACCAATCAGGAAGGGCAGTACCGCACCGATAAAGTGGTGAGGTTCAAAGGAGGCCAGACCCGCAGAGCCCAGAATCACCATGGTCATCAATGGGCCGGATTCCAGTGACATCAGGACGAATGCACCTGATTCCTCTTTCGTCCCATACTGGTTCATCAGGCTGGCATACAGGCCGCCGTTGGTCATATCCATTGCCGAGACGATAGCCAGCACGGAAATGCCCGCGAAGAAGCCAGTCTGCACGCCACCTTCAGGGATAAAGGAAGCTGCAATCATGGCCACCAGCCAGGCGACGGCGATTTTGGTCACAACCAGGGTGCCGGATTTGCGTAATACGGTACCGGTGGCGCGTAAATCAATGGATGCGCCAATACAGAAGAACCAAACCGCCAGAATTGGAACCGTACCGCCGATCATGCCTTTGGTAAATGAACCAAAATAAGCGCCGGTATTTGGCGCCAGGGTATTTAATACTGCCCCGAGCAGCAGTGGTATCAACATCATCCCGCCAGGGATGCGTTCAATGGTGGCTTTGATCTTCATTATAAAACCTCACTTCTCATCATGTGGAATGAACGAGAGAAATCAAAAGTTAACTTGCATATATTCAATAAGTTAAACCACTAAGGTCTTTGTTGATGACGATAAATCCCGCTGCATTTAATGCCACTAAGGGCCTGAGTGGTGGTGTTTCTGGGCGTATGATGCGATCTTTGGAATATTGATTCAATTAAAATAAAACGATGTTTTAGTTATCCTCATCACATATTTCGTGTAAAGATTTCTAAAGGCTCCGGTTATTAAAAACGCTGTGAAGGAATTGTGAAAAATAGTCGAAAACACCGCTAGCGAAGTAATAATCACCGTCGTTATTTGCTGGCGATTCTTGCTATGAACAAAGACGGTTTTATATTTCGGAAACAGAATTCCCTATTAATAAAACCCGGTTGCGGGAAAACGACATTGCCGTTATGGAAAGGGT
The DNA here is from genome assembly GCF_965644225.1 of Phytobacter sp. V91. NCBI lineage: Bacteria > Pseudomonadati > Pseudomonadota > Gammaproteobacteria > Enterobacterales > Enterobacteriaceae > Phytobacter > Phytobacter sp. V91. The sequence goes on from NZ_CBFFRJ010000185.1 coordinate 5,271, forward strand.
GTGGAGAGTTACACGGTAATATTGTGTGAAGTTGATCACAATTATAAACCCTGTTAGGGTTAAAAGGCGTCATTCATGCCCTGCCAGGCGTCAACAGGTTCGGTTGTACAGGCTGTAACCAGCTCGTGGAAGTAAACCTGCTACGCTTGAATAATGACGTTGCACGATATGTGCTGACTACACCTGATGTTGTTGTGGTTTTATTTCAGGTGGGTTCGGGCGAAAGTCAAAGAGGAAACTATGTTAAAAAGGAAAAGAATTAAACCCATTACTTTGCGGGATGTAACCATTATTGATGACGGTAAATTGCGGAAGGCAATCACCGCCGCATCGCTGGGAAATGCGATGGAATGGTTTGATTTTGGGGTCTACGGCTTTGTGGCTTACGCACTCGGTAAGGTCTTTTTCCCCGATGCGGATCCCAGCGTACAGATGATTGCGGCGCTAGGAACATTCTCGGTTCCGTTCCTTATTCGTCCGCTGGGGGGATTATTCTTTGGCATGCTCGGAGATAAATACGGGCGGCAGAAAATCCTCGCTATCACCATTATTATCATGTCTGTCAGTACCTTCTGTATCGGCCTTATTCCGTCATATGCCTCGATAGGTATTTGGGCGCCGATCCTGCTGCTGATCTGTAAAATGGCGCAAGGCTTCTCGGTCGGAGGAGAATATACCGGGGCGTCTATTTTTGTGGCCGAATATTCACCGGACAGGCGTCGTGGCTTTATGGGAAGCTGGCTGGATTTCGGCTCAATTGCCGGGTTCGTGCTGGGGGCGGGGGTTGTGGTATTGCTCTCCACCCTGGTCGGTGAGGAGAACTTCCTTGCGTGGGGCTGGCGTATTCCCTTCTTTATTGCGTTGCCGCTTGGGCTGATTGGTCTTTATCTGCGCCACGCGCTGGAAGAGACTCCGGCGTTCCAGCAGCACGTCGATAAGCTTGAGCAGGGCGATCGCCAGGGGTTACAGGAAGGGCCGAAAGTCTCCTTTAAAGAGATTGCCACGCAGCACTGGCGCAGTCTTTTGACCTGTGTCGGCCTGGTGATTGCGACCAACGTGACCTATTACATGCTCCTGACCTACATGCCGAGCTACCTTTCGCACAACCTGCATTACTCTGAAGATCACGGCGTGCTGATTATCATCGCCATTATGATTGGGATGCTGTTTGTGCAGCCGGTAATGGGGCTTCTGAGTGACCGCTTTGGTCGCCGTCCGTTCGTCCTGTTGGGCAGTGTGGCGCTTTTTGTGCTGGCTATTCCGGCATTTATGCTGATTAACAGTGACGTTATCGGGCTGATTTTCGCCGGGTTGCTGATGCTGGCAGTGATACTGAACTGCTTTACCGGGGTGATGGCATCAACGCTTCCGGCGATGTTCCCCACGCATATTCGCTACAGCGCGCTGGCCAGCGCTTTTAATATCTCGGTTCTGGTTGCGGGTCTGACCCCGACGCTGGCCGCCTGGCTGGTGGAAAGCACCTCTGACCTGATGATGCCGGCTTATTATCTGATGGTTATTGCGGTCATTGGCCTGATGACGGGTATCACCATGAAAGAGACCGCCAACAAGCCATTAAAAGGGGCAACGCCTGCGGCGTCCGATATTCAGGAAGCCAAAGAGATCCTGCGCGAGCATCACGACAATATTGAGCAGAAAATCGAGGATATCGATAAAGAGATCGCCGACCTGCAGGATAAACGCTCACGTCTGGTGCAACAGCATCCGAAGATTGAGGAGTAAAAAGCGGTATTTTGCCCGGTAGCGTTTTACCGGGCAGGCCTTCGGTCAGCAGCCAGCGGCAATATAGTCGCCGTTAGCGCTGACCGGGATCACGGTTAAAAACAGCACCACCGCGAAGAGAATCAACGCCAGCCCACCGGCAATTTTGCAGGCCGGAACCAGCCACTGCCACTGCCCCGACGGCTGACCGAAGAAACTGAGGGTACGATTACGGGCGTAACGCACGGCCAGTGAAAGCCCCATAATGGACAGTGCGGTGCCGAGCGACATGGTCATCACCGCCGCCATTCCCCAGCTCACAATGCCGATGGCGTTAGGGAAGGTGCGATTTAATCGTCAGTTATGAGAACATAAGGCTTTCTTTGCCATAGATTTTTCACGATGCCCGC
>NZ_CBFFRJ010000186.1:0-7251 GCF_965644225.1 Phytobacter sp. V91
GAGCGGGCATCGTGAAAAGTCTATGTCAAAGAAAGGGTTATGTTCTCATAATTGACGATTAAATCGCACCTTCCTTAATCCCCGCGCCTGCAAGCATTTGCTCACTATTATGCTAAGCCTTCCCCAGAGAAATAATCAAAATATCTCATCAGATATTCAGTTCATTATTTAATCCTCAAATGATAATCGATTGCGTTATTACCCCGAAAACAACCTATTCCTTAATAAAACATTAAGATTAAGAAATAATTCAGAATATTTTTTCATACTTTTCAAGTAACTCTGAACATTAGGAAAATGGGATAAATATTGAGCCACATCAACGATACCGCACATTATTATTTCCCTTCATCGTCGTTCGCGGTTTAATTAGTGATGATAAAAACTATTCTCATTATCATTTTTCGTTTTAGTTATCATTCATTACTTCGCACGCTAATTAGCTGACTTTCTTTTTATTCATCTTTGATGGCGAACAGCACGCGATAAAAACAGTAGGTTCTATGCAATTCTCTCCTGACAGTACGTGGAAAATAACGGGCTTCTCGCGCGACATCAGCCCGGCGTGGCGGCAGAAGCTACTTTCGCTGGGCATGCTGCCAGGCTCATCCTTTAATGTGGTGCGGGTCGCGCCATTAGGCGATCCCGTCCATATCGAAACCCGTCGCGTTAATCTGGTATTGCGTAAAAAAGATCTTGCCTGGCTACAGCTGGAAGCGATTTCCCGTTAATCCATCCTGTTGAGATGAAGTGAATGAAAAAATTAACCATTGGATTAATTGGTAATCCGAACTCCGGCAAGACCACCTTATTTAATCAGCTTACCGGCGCCCGCCAGCGAGTGGGCAATTGGGCGGGAGTCACCGTCGAGCGTAAAGAGGGGCGCTTTTCCACAACAGACCATCAGGTCACTCTGGTTGACCTGCCAGGCACCTGGTCGCTGACCACTATTTCATCGCAGACCTCCCTCGATGAACAAATTGCCTGCCATTATATTTTGAGCGGTGATGCGAATTTACTCATCAACGTGGTGGATGCCTCTAACCTTGAGCGTAACCTGTATCTCACCCTGCAGTTGCTGGAACTGGGCATTCCCTGCGTGGTGGCGCTTAATATGCTGGATATCGCCGAAAAGCAAAAAGTACGCATTGATATCGATGCCCTTTCCGCCCGGCTGGGCTGCCCGGTGATCCCTCTGATCTCAACGCGTGGTCGCGGTATTGATGCACTGAAACTCGCCGTCGACAGGCACCAGCAAAACGACCACGGCGAACTCGTGCACTATGCGCAGCCGCTGCAACGCGAAGCTGACCAACTGGCAAAAGCGATGTCGATAACTATGCCCCTGCGTCAACGCCGCTGGCTCGGTATGCAAATGCTGGAAGGCGATATCTACAGCCGGGGCTACGCGGGTGATGCGGCACTGAAGCTGGATGCTGCGCTTGAACGTCTGCGTCATGAAATTGAAGACCCGGCATTGCACATTGCCGATGCCCGTTATCAGACTATTTCCGCCATCTGCGAAGCCGTCAGCAATACGCTCACCGCAGAACCCTGTCAGTTTACCGCCGCCGTCGATCGCATCATTCTGAATCGCTTTCTCGGCCTGCCTGTTTTTCTGTTTGTGATGTATCTGATGTTCCTGCTGGCGATCAATATTGGCGGCGCACTGTCGCCCATTTTTGATGCCGGTTCTGTCGCCGTCTTTATTCACGGTATTCAATGGCTGGGCTACACACTGCACTTCCCGGACTGGCTGGCCGTCTTTCTGGCCCAGGGGCTGGGCGGCGGGATTAATACCGTGCTGCCGCTGGTACCGCAGATTGGCATGATGTACCTGTTCCTCTCCTTCCTTGAAGATTCAGGCTATATGGCACGCGCGGCCTTTGTGATGGACAGACTCATGCAGGCGCTCGGGCTACCGGGCAAGTCCTTTGTTCCGCTGATTGTTGGCTTTGGCTGCAATGTGCCATCGGTAATGGGCGCCCGTACGCTCGACGCGCCCCGTGAGCGGCTGATGACCATCATGATGGCTCCGTTTATGTCCTGCGGCGCCCGGCTGGCTATTTTTGCAGTCTTTTCTGCGGCCTTCTTTGGCCAGCAGGGGGCGCTCATCGTCTTCTCTCTGTATCTACTGGGGATCGTGATGGCGATCCTGACCGGGTTAATGCTCAAACACACCATTATGCGCGGCGAAGCCTCACCTTTTGTTATGGAGCTTCCGGTGTATCACATTCCACACCTGAAAAGCCTGGTTCTGCAAACCTGGCAGCGACTGAAAGGGTTTGTGCTTCGCGCCGGTAAAGTGATTGTGGTGGTCAGTATTTTCCTCAGCGCGCTCAATAGCTTCTCCCTCAGCGGGAAAGCGGTGGATAACATTAACGATTCCGCGCAGGCCTCAGTCAGCCGGGTGTTTACTCCACTTTTAAAACCGATTGGCGTCCAGCCCGACCACTGGCAGGCCACCGTCGGCCTGTTTACCGGCGCGATGGCAAAAGAGGTAGTGGTGGGTACGCTGAATACCCTTTACACCGCGGAACATATTCAGGACGCGCCATTTAATCCCGCTGAATTCAGCCTGACAGCCGAGCTGAGTGCGGCCCTGAACGAAACCTGGAGCAGCCTGAAAGAGACCTTCAGCCTGAGCGTACTGGCAAACCCAATCGAAGCCAGTAAAGGCGATGGCGAGATGGAAACCGGCACTATGGGGGTAATGAGCGAGAAATTTGGCAGCGCCAGCGCCGCCTACAGTTATCTGATTTTCGTGCTGCTCTATATCCCCTGCATCTCCGTGATGGGAGCCATTGCCCGCGAGTCCAGCCGTGGATGGATGGGATTCTCAGTATTGTGGGGGCTGAATATCGCTTACTCTCTGTCGACGCTGTTTTACCAGGCCAGCAATTTTAGCCAGCATCCGACGTACAGTTTCATCTGTATTCTGGCTGTCATTCTGTTCAACGTCGTGGTGACTGGCAGCTTACGCCGGGCCAGAAGCCGCGTTGACGTCAATCTGTTAGCGACCCGCAAAACCGTCGCCAGCTGTTGCGAAAGCCCAGCGGGAGACTGCCACTAAGGCGCGCCTATGGCATCGTTAATTGAGGTTCGCAATCAGCTTGCGCTGCAAGGGCGAATGGAGGCCAGCCAGCTCAGTCATGTGCTGCATCTCTCCCGCCCGCTGGTGGAGGCGATGCTGAATCGTCTGGAAGCCATGGGTAAAGTCGTGCGGGTTCAGGAGCAGGCTGAAGGCTGTCTGACCGGCAGTTGTAAAGCCTGCCCACAGGGGAAATCAGCCTGCCAGCAGGAGTGGTGGGCGCTATCAATTCCCGCAGAGCAGGTTCGACAAAACAGCTAGTTAGCTCACCTTTTGCTTAAAAGCGCTTAACGCGTCGCAGAAAGCGTCAGGATGAGAAATAAACGGCGCATGGGCCGCTTTGGCAAAAATTATCGACTCACTTTGCGGCCAGCGGCTATCCAGCGGCGCGATGATTTTTCGCGGCACCAGCCCGTCCAGTCGGCCATATAAACGCAGGAAAGGCAGCCTGATGTCTGCCAGCGCACTGCGCAAATCAATGGTTTTGAGGATGTCCAGACCACCGTTCAGCACCTCAGAAGTCGGCATCGGCAGCGACAGCACTGCGTTTTTAAGCTGCCGCGCATCCTGCCTGGCAGTCTCAGTGCCGAGGGTTTGCAGGGCCAGAAAACGCTCCACCGTGCGCTGAAAATCCTCACTCAGTTGCTGCTGGAAACCGGCCAGAATATCGGGTTTGATCCCAGCCCAGCCCTCTTGTTCACTAAAACAGGGGGATGAAGCCACGGTGACTAATCCGCTCACGCGCGACGGTGCCATTAATGCCACCTGGCTGGCGACCAGTCCCCCCAGACTCCAGCCTAACCAGATAGCCTGCTCTGGTGCCTGAGCCAGCACAGTTTCGGCCATTTTTTCCAGCGACATTGCCGGAAAACCCGTGCTGCGCCCATAACCGGGGAGATCCACCAGATGAAGTGTAAATTGCGTACTCAGCTGTAAAGCGATGCAATCCCACACCTGCGCATTCAGTCCCCATCCGTGAAGCAGCACAAGATGGCAATCTCCCTCGCCTTTGGTTTCCCACCAGATATCGTTCATCAGCTATCTTTCTCTTTCTTCAAACAAGGAGGTTGAACATGCTAACAGTGCCAGGCTTATGCTGGCTATGCCGAATGCCACTGGCCCTCGCCCACTGGGGAATTTGCTCCAGTTGCGCCCGGACCATCCCTTTGAACCTGGCGCTCTGCCCACGCTGCGCATTGCCCGCCTTTAGCCGCACGTTACCCTGCGGCCGCTGTCTGCAAAAACCCCCGCCCTGGCAGCATATGGTCACGGTGAGCGGCTATACTCCACCGCTGAGTATGCTGGTGCATCAGATGAAATTTGCCCATCGGCCTGAGCTTTCAAGGCCGCTGGCACGCCTGTTGTTACTGGCGCTGAGAGAGGCCCGCAGAATCCGGCAACTGCCGGTGCCGGACCTGGTGGTCAATGTGCCACTCTGGTCTCGTCGTCAGTGGCGAAGGGGATATAACCAGAGTGATTTACTGTGCCGACGGCTGGCGCACTGGCTGGGATGCCGTTACGAACCTGCGGCACTAAGACGTACACGCGAGACGCGTGTTCAGCACCAGCTGAGCGCCCGTCTGCGCAAACGCAACCTGAAAAATGCTTTTCGCCTTGAATTGCCGGTTAAGGGACTCCATATGGTTATCGTGGATGATGTCGTCACTACCGGTAGCACCGTCGCGGAAATGAGCCAGTTGCTGCTACGCAATGGCGCGGCGACGGTTCAGGTATGGTGCCTGTGTCGAACCTTGTAGAGCCTCGATGATGGGCGTATTATAACCAAGTAAAATAGTCAACTATTAGGCCATTGCTATGATCCATATCTCCGATGCTGCGCAAGCGCATTTTGCTAAATTGCTGGCAAATCAGGAAGAAGGGACGCAAATTCGCGTGTTTGTGATTAACCCAGGCACGCCAAACGCAGAATGCGGCGTTTCATATTGCCCGCCAGATGCAGTGGAAGCTACTGACACCGCCCTGGAATTCACCCAACTGACCGCTTATGTCGATGAGTTGAGTGCACCGTATCTGGAAGATGCGGAAATTGATTTTGTTACCGACCAGTTGGGCTCACAGCTGACGCTGAAAGCACCAAATGCCAAAATGCGTAAAGTAACCGATGACGCCCCACTGATGGAGCGCGTTGAGTACATGTTACAGGCACAGGTCAACCCGCAGCTGGCAGGCCACGGGGGTCGGGTAACACTGATGGAAATCACCGACGACGGTTTGGCCATTCTCCAGTTTGGTGGCGGCTGTAACGGCTGTTCAATGGTGGATGTCACCCTGAAAGAAGGGATTGAGAAGCAGTTGCTGAACGAATTCCCGGAGCTGAAAGGCGTTCGCGATTTGACCGAACACCAGCGCGGCGAGCACTCCTACTACTGATAAGCCCCCAACACGTTCTCCTGTTGTCGCAGGGGAACGTGTTACCCGTATCCTTCGCAGCAAATTCCTCGTTTCAGTTTGCAATAATTTCGTGCTGTTAATATGACCCACATCTCACTTCGCAAATTTACCCGCCCCAGGTGATTCTCTTTTTACGGATGTTACCCGTATCATCCAGCCAGGTACCCAAATTATAAAAACATCCAGCTATTATTTTTAGATATGGATGTAAGCCTTATTGGTGCCACATACCAGGTTTTCTCTCCCCTGAGACTCCGGTAGATGTTGTTGAAACACTGACGTTACCCATAACAAATTAAGGCCAGGTAAATCATGCCATTAGTCATCGTTGCTATCGGTGTAATCTTGTTGTTGTTATTGATGATCCGCTTCAAGTTGAACGGATTTATTGCCCTGGTTCTGGTGGCTCTCGCCGTCGGAATGATGCAGGGAATGCCTCTGGATGCAGTGATTAAGTCAATCAAAGCGGGCGTGGGCGGAACCCTGGGCAGCCTTGCGCTGATCATGGGCTTCGGTGCAATGCTCGGCAAGCTGCTGGCAGACTGCGGCGGCGCACAGCGTATCGCGACAACCCTGATTGCTAAATTTGGTGAGAAACATATTCAGTGGGCGGTGGTACTCACCGGCTTCACCGTTGGTTTCGCACTGTTTTATGAAGTGGGTTTCGTACTGTTGCTGCCGCTGGTGTTTACCATTGCAGCCTCCGCGCGTATCCCGCTGCTGTACGTTGGCGTACCTATGGCGGCAGCGCTGTCCGTCACGCACGGTTTCCTGCCTCCGCACCCGGGCCCAACGGCTATCGCCACCATTTTCCATGCTGATATGGGTAAAACCCTGCTGTACGGCACACTGTTAGGTATTCCGACGGTGATTCTGGCAGGACCGGTCTATGCGCGTTTCCTGAAAGGTATCGACAAGCCCATTCCTGAAGGTCTGTACAACAAGAAAACCTTCACGGAAGAAGAGATGCCAGGTTTTGGCGTCAGCGTCTGGACTGCTCTGGTGCCGGTTATTCTGATGGCGCTGCGCGCGGTGGCGGAAATGGTGCTGCCAAAAGGTCACGCCATTCTGCCTTTCGCCGAGTTCTTTGGTGACCCGGTGATGGCCACCCTGATTGCGGTGCTGATCGCAGTCTTCACCTTCGGCCTGAACCGTGGTCGTTCCATGGACGACATTAACGAGACCCTGACCAGCTCAATCAAAATCATCGCGATGATGCTGCTGATCATCGGCGGCGGCGGCGCATTCAAGCAGGTACTGGTTGATAGCGGCGTGGATAAATACATCGCCTCTCTGATGCACGGCACTAACCTGTCGCCAATCTTTATGGCCTGGTCTATTGCCGCAGTGCTGCGTATTGCGCTGGGCTCGGCAACCGTTGCCGCTATCACTGCTGGCGGTATCGCTGCCCCGCTGATCGCGACCACTGGCGTGAGCCCTGAGCTGATGGTTATCGCCGTCGGTTCCGGTAGTGTGATTTTCTCCCATGTGAACGATCCGGGCTTCTGGCTGTTCAAGGAGTACTTCAACCTGACCATCGGTGAGACCATTAAGTCATGGTCCGCACTGGAGACCATCATTTCCGTCTGCGGTCTTGTTGGTTGTCTGCTGCTGGGGATGGTGGTGTAAACCCCCTCTGCGCTATGGCACAAAAAGAACCCACCGTCTGGTGGGTTCAGACTGCTGACAAAGTCCTGGCCGTGAGGCCGGGACTTTGATCTAATTAAGTCAGTGCAATTAACGGACTG
>NZ_CBFFRJ010000187.1:0-7189 GCF_965644225.1 Phytobacter sp. V91
CGGGCATCGTGAAAAATCTATGGCAAAGAAAGCCTTATGTTCTCATAACTGACGATTAAATCGCACCTTCCCTAAATTCATTTTCACGCCCTGGTTCACTCATGAGCGTTATAAGATTCGAAAGTTTCCGTGTTTCGCTTCCTGTAGCGATCTCATCAATAGCATAGTAATGATTTGCGCCTGTTATTATTTTAATTGTTATGGCCTTTAGAGCTTGCAGGGTGGCATGTTTATTGCTTTGGGTTGGATTATCTAAAGTATTTCTAATGGACTCAATGGTTGTGTTCCAGCGAGAGGTTGCAACAAAGCCGTGACGCCCACCAACTAATGAAAAGTAGCCAAGCTGTTCTGTCTGCATTAGGCCTAACAAAATCAGTTCTTTTTCAATTGCTTGAATTGAATTTTGTGGCAAGACTCGTGTTGGTTGTACGGTCATGTTGCTCTCTGAAATTAATAATGTTTAACAACGAAAAGATATGATTGTGAAGATTTATTTATGATTTATAACACATTTGTGGCTTTTAGTTTTTAGAAAAATCTTAACTTCACTTATTATAAATCATTTTGAATCATTATCTTATCATACTGTGTTGATTTCTGATCTTGCTCAGTTCTGAGTATACTCAAACTGCATTAAGAACTACACACTTGGTTTTAGTAGCATCAACTATACTCGGCTCATTGAAAGTGACCCTGACCCGGATATGAGCCAGCCGTAATCAGGAATAACCGGCTTCATGTTGGTCGCAAATTCTGGCAACCGGCAGACATCTCAGCAAATTCTGCTGGCGTCATCCAGCCCAGTGCAGAATGGGTACGCCTCTGATTATAGGGTATGCGACATGCATCGATTTTGCACCGTTCATCCTCCAGCGACATGAAGTAGTTCTCATTCAGGCACTCCTAGCGTAACCTGCCGTTGAATGACCCCAAGGTGGCCTTATCCGTTAACGCACCTGCCGCTCCCAGACTCATTCGCGCAGCCGTGCCAGCGTGCCAGTACGTCCTGCAGTATCACCTTGTCGAGGCTCAGATCGGCCATCAGTTTCTTCAGCCACAGGTTTTCCTCTTCCAGCTGGCGTACGTGCTTCATCTCAGAGGGTGAAATACCACCGTATTTCTTGAGCCACGTATAGAACGTCGCATCAGAAATGCCCAGCTTACGGCAGGCCTCAGGCACCGGCGTACCCAGTTCGGCCTGCTTCAGGGCTAAGACAATCTACTCTTCGGTGAATGGCGATTTTTCATCGGTACCAGCTCCGTTCAGGGAGTAAAGATCATGCCAAGATTCTGTTTCAGAATGGCACTGGATTTTGGGTCAGGATCCACTCAAGACTATTAATTACGAGACATTTATTAACTTGGGTTTTCCAATTTTACTAATGTAATCCCCATACCACTGCATCATCTCCCGACGTCCATCCAGATACTGTGCATGGTTATATGTCCCACGAATTGCGTTCTTATCCACATGAGCAAGCTGCGTTTCGATCCACGCTGAGTTAAAGCCTTCTTCATGCAGAATGGTGCTCATCGTGTGGCGGAAACCGTGTCCCGTCAGCCTGCCTTTATATCCCAGCAATTCAATGACCTGGTTAATGCTTTCCTTACTAATTGGCTTGCGAGGATCGTTCCTACCGATAAAGACCAGTGGGTGGTGTTTTGAGATCGGCTCAAGCTGTTTAAACAGCTCAATGACCTGTTTTGAGAGCGGCACAATATGTGACCGCTTCATCTTCATCACTTCTGCTGGGATCTCCCATAATTTTGTCTCAAAATCGATATCCTCCCAGCGTGCGAAACGCAGTTCTTGCGTGCGAACACCGGTTAACATAATGATCTGAGTGGCAGTCTTAGTGATAATACTGCCGGTATAGCCTGCCAGATCGTTAAGGAAATAAGGAAGTTCATTGGCAGTAAGAAAGGGGAAATGCACTCTTTTCGGTGTTGCTAACGCGCTGGCAAGATCGGGAGCGGGGTTGTAGTCGGCCCTACCTGTGACAATTGCATAGCGGAACACCTCACCACAGCGTTGGCGGACCTTGCGCATTTTCTCCAGTGCTCCGCGTTTCTCCATTTTACGCAGTGTTTCCAGTAACTCCATTGGTTTGATTTCGGCAATAGGGCGCTTGCCAATGTAGGGAAAAATGTCTTTCTCAAAGGTATCGATGATTTCATCACGATATCGTAATGACCAGCGATCGGCTTTCGTCTGATGCCACTCTCGAGCAACAGCTTCGAAAGTGTTTTTCAGAGTCATTTGCTGGGCCACTTTCTCTTCTTTCTTTACCTCGCCCGGATCGCCTCCCGCAGCGAGAATTTTTCTGGCTTCGCTGCGTTTTTCGCGCGCGTCGGCCAGTGAAACATCGGGATAAACGCCAATAGAAAGCATCTTTTCTTTACCAGCAAATCGGTACTTCATTCGCCAGTATTTGGAACCATTAGCGTTAATTAGCAGATACATACCGCCGCCATCAGCCAGCTTATAGGGCTTTTCTTTTGGCTTTGCGGTTTTCACTTTAACATCGGTTAGTGCCATGACATCCTCCGGCTTTTGATGAATCCATGCTCCTGAGGGGATTTCTGCCAGTAACTAACCCGATACCCCCAATGCACCCCTTTTATAACAAAGATGTTGTTAAAAGCCGTTGTTATGTATCACATTTATTCCATTATGGGGGTGCGGATATTTCAAGAGGAAATAACACCCCCTAAAGCACCCCCAAAAACAACTTGATACGGGTTGAAGTCGGTTGACCTCTGGATGCAAAGAAATCCTGATATACAAGGGATTCGAAGGGGTTTGTTGACTTAGGGAGAGTTCAGACGAGGTTAATTGGCGGAAGATCACAGGAGTCGAACCTGCCCGGGATCGCTGGCGAACCCATCTGGATTTGAAGTCCAGCCGCCTCACCGGAGACGACGATCTTCCGCGCCTCGATTGCTACATGGAGGCGGGGCGCATTATAGCTACTTTCAAGCACTAACCACATCCCCCATCACACTTTTTTCTCGGTCTGCTTCACGAATTTTGCCTCATTTGAGATAAATCTTCACCTTTTCCGCGAGTTAGCATTTTCAGACTGATTAGCCCAACCGCGATCACAGAAAAGAAGAATCATAATCTGATAACCAGAAAACGGAATTCCGGCGCAAAAGGTGATGGTTTACAACGGATGCATCATTCTCAGCGCACCTTGCGCGGTAAGGAATCCACATGAACTCGCACATCATCTCGTTGAAGGAAAAAATTGGCTACGGCATGGGTGACGCCGCCAGCCATATCATTTTCGATAACGTAATGCTCTACATGATGTTCTTCTATACCGATATCTTCGGCATTCCCGCCGGGTTTGTCGGCACCATGTTCCTGCTGGCGCGCGCGCTGGATGCCATCTCCGACCCCTGCATGGGGCTGATTGCCGACCGCACCCGCAGCCGCTTTGGGAAATTCCGTCCGTGGATCCTGTTTGGTGCCATCCCTTTTGGCCTGGTCTGCGTGCTGGCCTACAGCACTCCGGATCTCAGCCAGAGCGGCAAAATGATCTACGCCGCGATTACTTACACCCTCCTGACTCTGCTCTATACCGTGGTCAACATTCCTTATTGCGCGCTGGGCGGGGTGATTACCGATGACCCGCAACAGCGTATCTCCCTGCAATCCTGGCGCTTTGTACTGGCGACGGCGGGCGGCATGCTCTCTACCGTGCTGATGATGCCGCTGGTTAATCTGATTGGCGGTGAAGACAAAGCCTTTGGTTTCCAGGGCGGCATTGCGGTGCTCTCGGTGGTGGCCTTTATGATGCTGGCATTCTGCTTCTTTACCACCAAAGAGCGTATCCAGGTGCCGCCGAGCACCACGCCGATGCGTGAAGACCTGCGCGATATCTGGCAGAACGACCAGTGGCGGATTGTCGGCCTGCTGACCATCCTCAATATTCTGGCGGTCTGCGTACGCGGCGGGGCAATGATGTACTACTGCACCTGGATTATGGGCTCGCCGGAAATCTTCGTCGCCTTCCTCACCACCTACTGCGTCGGCAACCTGATCGGCTCCGCGCTTGCTAAACCCCTCACCGACTGGAAGTGCAAAGTCAGTATCTTCTGGTGGACCAATGCCATTCTGGCGGTTGTCAGCCTGGCTATGTTCTTTGTGCCGGTGGCCGCCAACGTCACCATGTTTGTCTTTATCTTCGTGATTGGCGTACTGCACCAGTTGGTCACCCCAATTCAGTGGGTGATGATGTCCGATACCGTTGATTACGGTGAGTGGCGCAACGGTAAGCGCCTGACCGGCATCAGCTTTGCGGGCACCCTGTTCGTACTCAAACTGGGCCTTGCTCTGGGTGGCGCTCTGATTGGCTGGATGCTGGCAGGCGGCGGCTACAACGCAGCGGCCAGCAGCCAGAACAGCGCCACTATCACCATCATTATTGCCTTGTTCACTCTTGTTCCGGCGGTTTGCTACCTGCTGAGCGCGGTGATTGCCAAACGTTACTACACCCTCAAAACCCCGTTCCTTCTGAAGATGATGGCGGAACTGGCCCAGGGCGCGCGTCGCAACGAGCAGGACTTTGCCGAAGACCTGCCGGTGAACAAAGAATTTCAAAACTAAGAGGACGTCATTATGAAAATCAGTGATGGAAACTGGCTTATCCAGCCTGGCCTGAACCTAATCCACCCCATTCAGGTGTTCGATGTGGAACAGCAGGGGAACGAGATGGTGGTTCACGCCGCGCCGCGCGATGTGCGCGAGCGTACCTGGCAGCTGGACACGCCGCTTTTCACTCTGCGTTTTTTCTCACCGCAGGAAGGGGTGGTGGGTGTACGCATTGAGCACTTTCAGGGGGCGCTGGATAACGGCCCGCACTATCCGCTCAACGTCCTTAGCGATGTTAAAGTCGAGATGCAAAACAGTGCGGAGTTTGCCGAACTGAAAAGCGGCAACCTCAGCGTGCGGGTGACCAAAGGTGAATTCTGGGCGCTGGATTTCCTGCGTAACGGGGTGCGTATTACCGGCAGCCAGGCGAAAAATAACGGCTACGTGCAGGACGGCAACAGCGCGCGCAACTATATGTTCGAGCGGCTGGACCTGGGCGTGGGTGAAACCGTGTATGGCCTCGGCGAACGCTTTACCGCGCTGGTGCGTAACGGCCAGACGGTGGAGACCTGGAACCGCGACGGCGGCACCAGCACTGAGCAGTCCTACAAAAACATTCCGTTCTACCTCACCAACCGTGGCTACGGCGTGCTGGTCAATCATCCGCAGAATGTCTCGTTTGAAATCGGCTCCGAGAAAGTCTCCAAAGTGCAGTTCAGCGTTGAGGGTGAATACCTTGAGTACTTTGTGATCGACGGCCCGACGCCAAAAGAGGTGCTCAACCGCTACACGCAATTTACCGGGCGTCCGGCGCTGCCACCTGCATGGTCCTTCGGCCTGTGGCTGACCACCTCGTTTACCACCAACTACGACGAAGCGACGGTCAACAGCTTTATCGACGGTATGGCGGAGCGCAATCTGCCGCTGCATGTCTTCCACTTCGACTGCTTCTGGATGAAGGCCTTCCAGTGGTGCGATTTTGAGTGGGACCCGGTGACCTTCCCGGACCCTGAAGGGATGATCCGCCGCCTGAAGGAGAAAGGGCTGAAGGTCTGCGTATGGATTAACCCCTATATCGGGCAGAAATCCCCGCTATTTAAGGAGCTGAAGGAGAAGGGTTATCTGCTTAAACGTCCGGACGGTTCGCTGTGGCAGTGGGACAAGTGGCAGCCGGGGCTGGCGATTTATGACTTCACCAATCCGCAGGCCTGTAAATGGTATGCCGACAAGCTGAAAGGGCTGGTGGCTATAGGCGTTGACTGCTTTAAAACCGACTTTGGCGAGCGTATCCCGACCGATGTGCAGTGGTTTGACGGGGCCGACCCGCAGAAAATGCACAACCATTATGCCTACATTTATAACGAGCTGGTGTGGAACGTGCTCAAAGAGACGGTGGGCGAGAAAGAAGCGGTGCTGTTTGCCCGTTCGGCGTCCGTGGGCGCGCAACAGTTCCCGGTTCACTGGGGCGGCGACTGCTACGCCAACTACGAATCGATGGCCGAAAGCCTGCGTGGCGGGCTGTCGATTGGCCTGTCCGGGTTTGGTTTCTGGAGCCACGATATCGGCGGCTTTGAAAATACAGCCCCTGCGGATGTCTATAAGCGCTGGTGCGCGTTCGGGCTGCTCTCCAGCCACAGCCGCCTGCACGGCAGCAAATCCTACCGGGTGCCATGGGCCTACGATGAAGAATCCTGCGACGTAGTGCGCCACTTTACCGAGCTCAAGTGCCGGATGATGCCCTATCTCTATCGCCAGGCGGCGAAGGCTAACGAGTGTGGGACGCCGATGCTGCGCGCCATGATGCTGGAGTTCCCGAACGATCCGGCCTGCGATTATCTTGACCGGCAGTATATGCTCGGCGACAGCCTGCTGGTGGCCCCGGTGTTCAGTGAGGCGGGGGATGTGCAGTTTTACCTGCCGGAAGGGCGCTGGACGCATCTGTGGCATAACGACGAAGTACAGGGCAGCCGCTGGCATAAGCAGGTGCATGATATGCAAAGCCTGCCGGTCTATGTGCGCGGCAATACGTTGCTGGCGCTCGGCAACAACGACCAGAAGCCTGACTACGCCTGGCATGAAGGGACGGCGTTCCAGCTGTTTGCGCTGGAAGACGGCTTTGAGGCGGTGTGCGAGGTGCCGGATGCCGGGGGCGGGGTGCAGTTCCGTTTACGGGCGAAGCGCGAGGGCAGCGTGATTAGCGTGCAGAGCGAAGGTGAGGCGAGTAACTGGTCGCTGTGTCTGCGCAATATTGCTCAGGTGGCAAACGTGCAGGGCGGTAGCCAGTCCGGTAGCGAATGGGGCGTGGTGATTAAACCCCAGGGCGCTGAGATTAGAGTGCAGTTGTAATCTGTTCCCCTCACCCCGGCCCTCTCCCTGTGGGAGAGGGAGAAAAGCAAAAACCGCACTGAACAGTACCCTCTTCCTGTGGGAGAGGGAGAAAAGCATAAACCGCACTGAACAGTTCCCTCTTCCTGTGGGAGAGCAGCTGTGTTTAAAGTCAATGGGTGGCAGCTAGAGCCTGTACATAAAATTGTGTAATTGCCTGATTTTGATATGTTCAATCCAACATCAAAAGCAGGTTAATTTATG
>NZ_CBFFRJ010000188.1:0-7124 GCF_965644225.1 Phytobacter sp. V91
AGATTCGCGCGACTGACTTAAAGGTCAAACCTTTCGGAGTCCCCCGGCAAAGCCGGGGGTTTACCGGACTTAATTAAGCGAAGGCATTACCGCCACCGACCTGGTGCTGACCGTAACCCAGATGCTGCGTAAGCATGGCGTGGTCGGCAAATTCGTCGAGTTTTACGGGGACGGGCTGGATTCACTGCCGCTGGCAGACCGGTCCACCATCGCCAATATGGCGCCGGAATACGGCGCAACCTGCGGCTTCTTCCCACTCGATGATATCACTCTCGACTATATGCGGCTGAGCGGACGCAGTGAAGAGCAGGTCGCGCTGGTTGAGGCCTATGCCAAAGCGCAAGGGATGTGGCGTAATACCGGCGATGAACCGGTCTTTACCAGCACTCTGGAACTGAATATGAATGAGGTTGAGGCCAGCCTTGCCGGGCCAAAACGTCCACAGGATCGCGTGGCGCTTCGTGACGTGCCCAAAGCCTTTGCCGCCAGCGCTGAACTGGAACTTAATACGGCACAAAAAGACCGTCGTGCCGTTGAGTACGTACTGAAAGGAGAGCAACACCTGCTTCCCGAGGGGGCGGTTGTTATCGCGGCCATTACTTCCTGCACCAATACCTCCAACCCCAGCGTGCTGATGGCGGCAGGATTGCTGGCCAGAAATGCGGTTAAGGCGGGGCTACAACGCCAGCCATGGGTTAAAGCCTCACTGGCCCCCGGCTCGAAAGTGGTCTCTGACTATCTGGCGAAGGCCGGGTTAACGCCGTATCTCGATGAGCTGGGATTCAACCTGGTTGGCTACGGCTGCACCACCTGTATTGGTAACTCTGGCCCTTTACCTGAGCCGATTGAGAATGCTATCAGGCAGGGAGACCTCACCGTCGGCGCGGTGTTGTCCGGTAACCGAAACTTTGAAGGGCGTATTCATCCATTAGTGAAAACGAACTGGCTGGCCTCGCCGCCGCTGGTGGTTGCCTATGCGCTGGCGGGCAATATGAACATCAATCTGGCGACCGAGCCGCTGGGCCACGACAGACAAGGCGCCCCGGTGTGGCTGAAAGATATCTGGCCTTCCAGCCAGGATATCGCCCGCGCGGTTGATAACGTCTCCAGCGAAATGTTCCGTAAAGAGTACGCAGAGGTATTTTAAGGGACGCCAGAGTGGCGATCGATTCAGGTTGAAGGTTCTGATACCTACGGCTGGCAGGACGACTCCACCTATATCCGGCTGTCACCCTTTTTTGAAGGGATGGGGGCAACGCCGGAACCGGTGGCGGATATTCATGGGGCGCATATTCTCGCCATTCTGGGGGATTCGGTGACCACTGACCATATCTCTCCGGCGGGGAGTATTAAAGCCGACAGCCCGGCCGGACGTTATCTGCAAAGCCATGGCGTCGAACGGCGGGATTTTAACTCCTATGGATCGCGGCGTGGTAACCATGAAGTGATGATGCGGGGCACGTTTGCCAATATCCGTATCCGTAACGAAATGGTGCCGGGCGTGGAGGGGGGAATGACCCGACATCTGCCTGGCGACGAGGTTATCTCCATTTTTGATGCGGCGATGCGCTACCAGAAAGGCGGCAAACCGCTGGCGGTGATTGCCGGTAAAGAGTATGGCTCAGGCTCAAGCCGCGACTGGGCGGCAAAAGGGCCGCGTTTATTGGGCGTGCGGGTGGTGATCGCGGAGTCGTTCGAACGTATTCACCGCTCAAATCTGATTGGTATGGGGATCCTGCCGCTGGAATTTCCGCCAGGGACAACGCGTAAAACGCTGGGGCTGAACGGGGAGGAAAAACTGGATATCGCACACCTGGACCAGTTGCAGCCCGGGGCCATTATCCCGGTGACGTTGACCCGAAGTGACGGAGGGCAAGAGGTGCTGAACTGCCGCTGTCGTATTGATACGTCAACGGAGCTTACCTACTACCAGAACGACGGTATTCTGCACTATGTGATCCGCAATATGTTGCACTGAGTGGTGAAGATGCCTGGTTGAGAGGTTAACCCGCGCCATTTCACGGGCGGGTTAACGCAAAAAGCGGCAATGTGGCGATTATTCGTTCAACAGATGACCCATTTTTGCGGCTTTGGTGTCGAGATAATGGGCGTTTTTCGGATTACGTCCGACGATCAGCGGCACACGCTCCACAATATTGATCCCGGCTTCGGTCAGAATTTCAACTTTACGCGGGTTATTGGTTAACAGACGAACTTCATCGACGCCAATCAGTTTGAACATATCGGCGCAAAGGGTGAAGTCGCGCTCATCAGCGGCAAACCCCAACTGGTGGTTGGCTTCAACCGTGTCATAGCCCTGATCCTGAAGGGCGTAGGCGCGGATTTTATTCAGCAAACCAATGTTGCGACCTTCCTGGCGATGATAAAGCAGCACGCCACGGCCTTCTTCTGCTATCTGGGTCAGCGCAGCTTCAAGCTGGAAACCGCAATCACAGCGCAGGCTGAATAACGCATCCCCGGTTAAACACTCGGAATGAACGCGAGCCAGAACCGGCGTTTGCCCGGAAATGTCCCCATAAATAAGCGCAACGTGATCCTGCCCGGTTGCCAGTTCTTCAAAACCCACCATCAGGAAATCGCCCCACGGTGTTGGCAGTTTGGCTTCTGCCACGCGTTTAAGCTGCATGTGATTCTCCAGATTATAATGGCCGCTATCAGAGGCCTTATGTATTACGCTATTTTGCCACAACAAGCTTTACATCACTAACCACCTGCTGACACATCGCTGATTAAACGCACAAATACGGCAGTTTCAGCGCAAATGTTATTTTTCAGTTATGATTGTGGCTGCGAAGAGAGGGAGAAACAATGCGGTCTATTGCGAAACGCACTATGGTGGGCGCAGGCATGTTGCTGGTGATGCCTGTCCTGGTCCTGATTTCAGGCTGGAGCTGGCAACCGGGGGTCAACACGGCATTTTTACGCGCCGCCTGGTGGATAACAGAGACGGTGACGCAGCCCTGGGGAATAATCACCCATGTGCTGCTGTGCGGCTGGTTCCTGTGGTGTCTGCGTTTTCGACTGAAAGCCGCATTAATGCTGTTCGTGATCCTGGCCGCTGCAATTATTGCCGGGCAGGGGGTCAAATCCTGGGTTAAAGAGCAGGTTCAGGAACCCAGACCTTTCGTTATCTGGCTGGAGAACGTCCACGATGTTAAAGCGGATGCGTTTTACAGCCTCAGCCGTAGTGACAGAAGCCATCTGGTTAAAGAGCAACTGGCCGGGACGCAAGATATTCCGCCCTTCCTGCGGGAGCACTGGCAGAAAGAGACGGGCTTTGCCTTTCCTTCCGGCCACACCATGTTTGCCGCCAGTTGGGCTTTGCTTGCGGTAGGCCTGCTGTGGCCTCGCCGCCGTACCTGGACTATCGCGCTTTTGCTGGTCTGGGCCAGCGGAGTGATGGGTAGTCGTCTGGTGCTGGGGATGCACTGGCCCGTCGATTTGGTGGTGGCAACCCTTATCTCCACGTTGCTGGTGACCGTTGCGACATGGCTGGCGCAAAAGCTTTGTGGGCCGCTGACACCGCCTGTCAAAGAGAAGCTGGAGATCGTCGAAAGAGAGCAAGAGAGTTGAACCCGGGTAAAATGCCCATAGATAAGAATGGCGCACCACGCATTTCCGTTTCGCGCCAGGCGCTAAAATGGTAGTTTATAAGGCTGGCTGCTGTCGGTTGAACATAATTTACTCGCTCACAACCACATAACGGGAAGTCATGTGAAATATTTGCTCATTTTCTTACTGGTCCTGGCGATTTTTGTCGTTTCCGTCACCCTTGGCGCCCAAAACGACCAGCTGGTGACCTTCAATTATCTGCTCGCTCAGGGTGAATATCGTATCTCTACCTTGCTGGCGGTGCTCTTTGCTGCAGGCTTTGTTATCGGCTGGCTGATTTGTGGTTTGTTCTGGCTACGTGTCCGTGTTTCGCTGGCGCGCGCAGAACGTAAAATTAAGCGTCTGGAGCAAAAATTTGCCCCTGCTGCTGATGCCCCGGTAGATTCCGGTACCTCTGTGGTGAAGGAATAATCGTTTATGCTGGAGCTGTTGTTTCTGCTGTTACCCGTTGCCGCGGCATATGGCTGGTATATGGGGCGCAGAAATGCTCAACAGAGCAAGCAGGATGACGCGAACCGGCTTTCACGTGATTACGTGGCCGGTGTCAACCTGTTGCTCAGTAACCAACAGGACAAAGCGGTAGACCTGTTCCTTGATATGCTGAAAGAGGACACCGGTACCGTTGAAGCGCATCTCACCCTGGGAAACCTGTTCCGCTCACGCGGCGAGGTTGACCGCGCCATTCGTATCCATCAAACCCTGATGGAAAGCGCCTCTCTGTCGTATGACCAGCGTCTTCTGGCGGTACAGCAGCTTGGCCGCGACTATATGGCGGCCGGTATGTACGATCGCGCGGAAGATATGTTCAATCAACTGGTGGACGAAACGGATTTCCGGGTCGGCGCATTACAACAGCTATTGCAGATTTATCAGGCGACCAGTGAATGGCAAAAGGCGATTGATGTAGCAGAGAGGCTGGTTAAGCTGGGTAAAGACAAACAGCGCGGTGAAATCGCCCATTTTTACTGTGAGCTGGCATTGCAGCAAATGGCTAACGACGATCTTGACCGGGCGATGGGGCTGCTGAAAAAGGGTGCTGCTGCGGATAAAGAAAGTCCACGTGTCTCGATTATGATGGGTCGCGTGCATATGTCTAAAAGCGAATACAGCAAAGCCGTTGAGAGCCTGCTGCGGGTGATTGATCAGGATAAAGAGCTGGTCAGTGAAACACTCGACATGCTGCAAGTCTGCTACCAGCACCTGGGTAAAAATGAAGAGTGGGCAGCATTCTTACAGCGCTGCGTTGAGGAAAATACCGGCGCCACGGCGGAACTGATGCTGGCTGAAATCATGGAAGGCCGCGAAGGGCAGGACGCTGCGCAGGGTTATGTGACCCGCCAGCTTCAGCGTCATCCGACCATGCGGGTGTTCCATAAGCTGATGGATTACCACCTCAATGAGGCAGAAGAAGGGCGGGCAAAAGAGAGCCTGATGGTATTGCGGGAGATGGTAGGCGAACAGGTTCGCAGTAAACCGCGTTATCGCTGCCATAAGTGTGGTTTTACCGCCTTTACCATGTACTGGCACTGCCCATCCTGCCGGGCGTGGTCAACCGTGAAGCCGATTCGCGGTCTGGACGGGCAGTAGTTTTAAAAAAAACCTTATTTTAGTTACAACATACTAATGGTGGGCGAAGGAGGAACGTAGCCATCGTGCCGCCTTTGTCCGGCAGAATGTAATCGCGCCTGTCAATTCAGCTTCCTCGCAGGTAGAATGCTCGCCGTTTATTCATTGCGCCTGCGCCAGCGCGCTCATCTCAGAAGGTCTCATCATGACGACGACAGCTTCATCTGTTTCCCGTGCGAAAACGTCCTCTCCGGTCGTGGTTGCTCTTGATTATGACAATCGCGATAAAGCCCTGGCTTTTGTTGACAGGATCGATCCCCGTGACTGCCGCCTCAAAGTGGGCAAAGAGATGTTTACCCTCTTTGGCCCTGAACTGGTTCGTGACCTGCAACAGCGCGGTTTTGATCTCTTTCTTGATCTGAAATTCCACGACATCCCAAATACCACCGCTCATGCAGTGAAAGCCGCTGCTGACCTTGGCGTCTGGATGGTTAACGTCCATGCTTCGGGCGGCGCCCGGATGATGACGGCCGCCAGAGAGGCGTTGCTGCCCTTTGGTAAAGACGCGCCGTTGCTGATTGCCGTCACGGTACTGACCAGCATGGAGTCCAGCGATCTTCTGGGGCTGGGGATTACTGCTACGCCTGCGCAGCACGCAGAGCGTCTGGCGGAATTAACCCAACAGTGTGGGCTTGACGGTGTGGTCTGTTCCGCGCAGGAAGCGGTGCGCTTTAAAGAAGCCTTTGGTCAGTCGTTCAAACTGGTTACCCCTGGGATTCGTCCTGCCGGTAGCGACGCTGGCGATCAGCGCCGCATTATGACGCCGGAACAGGCATTAACGGCGGGTGTGGATTACATGGTGATCGGCCGTCCGGTTACTCTGGCTGCTGATCCGGCGCAGGCCCTGCGTGATATTAACGCCTCACTGGCGCGGAGCGCATCATGAGTGACAGCAACAGCAGACTGGTCTATTCCACCGAAACAGGCCGTATTGACGAAGAAAAAAAAGCGCCAGTGCGCCCGAAAGGCGATGGTGTGGTGCGTATTTCGCGTCAGACCAGCGGACGTAAAGGAAAAGGGGTGTGTTTGATTACCGGCGTTGACGGTGATGATGCGATGCTCAACACTCTGGCCGCTGAACTGAAGAAGAAATGCGGCTGTGGCGGCGCTGTCAAAGATGGCGTGATCGAGATCCAGGGCGACAAGCGCGATCTGCTGAAAACCCTGCTGGAAGCAAAAGGAATGAAGGTCAAACTGGCGGGCGGTTAACCGGCGGCATAAAAAAGGGTGACGGTGCACGCGTTACCCTTTTTACTCAATGCTCAGACCTGTAAGAAAATAGACTGATAATCAGATGCCGTTTTAAATGAATTACTTACCTACCTGGTGACCGATAATCCCACCAACAGCCGCGCCGCCCAGCGTACCCAGGGTACTACCGTTGGTCAGCACTGCGCCTCCCAGAGCACCGGCACCGGCGCCGATTGCGGTGTTACGATCGCGTTTTGACCAGCTTCCGCAGGCGCTCAGGGACATTGCGAGGGTGATTGCCAGCATAGCAGCAGCGACTTTTTTACTTGATAACATCATCATACTTTCTCCTGAATGAGTGATTCACGGAAAGAGTGCTCTTTAAGTATAGCCCGCGTGGGGATCCAAAAGACTTTCCGCAAAACTTTTGTTGCGCAGGTGTTACTAAAATCACGCATGTGATAGTCACGTCCTGTTATCTCGCTACAAATAATTTTACGATTGAACCCCGTCTTGAGCAGGGTAAATAGTCTTAATTAAGTCCGGTAAACCCCCGGCTTTGCCGGGGGACTCCGAAAGGTTTGACCTTTAAGTCACTCGCGCGAATCTGAAATCTCCGCCAAGAGATGAGGATTCGTGATGAGAGACTTTCAGAGCTTAAGCCATACGAAATG
>NZ_CBFFRJ010000189.1:0-7075 GCF_965644225.1 Phytobacter sp. V91
TGGGCGGCTCATGGTTTGTCGGCGCCTTTGAGGCGCTCACCCTAAAGCCTCCGGCTCTGCCGGAGGATACTTACTCGTAATACCGGAAATTTCGGTGGTTCCGGCACAGAACCCCTCAGTGGAACGAAATCTCACGTTAAGTAATATTTTCTTCCTCTGAAGCCTCTTTTAATCGCCGCAGCTGCTGGCGGTGCTGATCAGGAGGATGAGTTAGTAAATCTTCCGGGTGGATGCGACGCAAATGGTAGTCCACCTGGTAATCAGTGTTACGGAACATAACGGAATAATTGAGAAATTCGCCGCTGTCGCTGTAGGAAAGGGACGTAATGCGCAGCAGCGGCGTCTGTACCGGTACGTTCAGGTATCCTGCCAGCGATTTATCTGCCAGCACGGGCGTCAGGCTTTCATAGTTACCGCTGATGGTAATCCCGCACTCCTTCTCAATGTAATCAAACTTTGACCCTTCGAGATGTGCCAGCGAGAGGTTGCGAAACAGCTTCACGGGCATAAAGCTTTCCTCCTGCATCAGTGGTTTCCCTTCTACGTAGCGCACCCTGCGCGAAAAGTAGATCAGCTCATCCACCTGAATCCGCAACTGACTGGCTATAGCAGGCGGCGCAGGCATCACCTCAAACTGCAGTACCTTGCTTTGCACCTCTTTCCCCTGCTGGCGCAGTACCTCCACCAGACCGGTCAGAATGGTGGTTTCATGGTGCACACCCTTACGTGCGACAAATGTTCCGCTACCATGTCTGCGCTCAACCAGCCCCCAGATCACCAGCAGGGCCATCGCTTTGCGAATGGTCATTCGCGCCACGCCAAATTCCTGCGCCAGCGCTTTCTCTCCGGGGAGCCGGCTACCGATGCTGTAGTCCGACGAATTCAGCCGCAGCCGCAACCTGTCAGCAATAGATTTGTAGATCATCAGTAGACCTTTTTACCTTTATCAGGGCGTGGTTTTCGTCTTAAGATGTCCATATTTATAGACAAAATTAGACCTTATCGACCTCATTAAAACCATGAATGCGATCACGAATCGTAGTGGCGCGCCATGTTCGCTCATCAGTAAATTCTTATGCTCACTCCAAGCCAGTAAAAAACCATAAAGGCCTCTACATCTACAGGTTGTTACGTGAGGATTTAAAAATGCTCAGTCAAATACAACGTTTTGGCGGTGCCATGTTTACCCCGGTGTTGCTGTTTCCGTTTGCCGGGATCGTGGTGGGAATCGCTATCATGCTTCGCAACCCGCTGTTTGTGGGCGAGGCCTTAACCGCCCCTGATAATCTGTTCGCACAAATCGTGCACATCATTGAAGAGGGCGGCTGGGCAGTATTTCGCAATATGCCGCTGATTTTTGCCGTCGGCTTACCCATTGGTCTGGCAAAGCAGGCGCAGGGGCGGGCCTGCCTCGCAGTGCTGATTAGCTTCCTGAGCTGGAACTATTTTATCAACGCGATGGGGATGAGCTGGGGCCATTTCTTTGGCGTAAACTTCGCCGCAGAACCCGTAGCCGGAAGCGGGCTGGCGATGATCGCCGGTATCAAAACGATCGATACCAGTATTATCGGAGCCATTATCATTTCGGGCATCGTTACTGTTATCCACAACCGCTATTTCGACAAGCCGCTGCCAGTCTTCCTCGGTATTTTCCAGGGCTCCTCGTTTGTCGTTATTCTAGCTTTTTTCGTGATGATCCCCTGCGCCTGGCTCACGCTACTGGGGTGGCCGAAAGTGCAGATGGGTATTGAGTCCCTGCAGTCCTTCTTACGCTCTGCAGGCGCGTTGGGTGTGTGGGTCTATACCTTCCTAGAACGCATTTTGATCCCAACCGGGCTGCACCACTTTGTCTACGGCCCGTTTATCTTCGGTCCGGCAGCGGTAGAGGGTGGTATTCAGGTTTACTGGGCGCAGCATTTGCAGGAATTCAGCCAGAGCACGTTGCCACTGAAAACCCTGTTCCCGGAAGGTGGCTTTGCACTGCACGGTAACTGCAAGGTCTTTGGCTCTGTCGGGATTGCGCTGGCGTTGTGGTACACGGCATCGCCGGAAAAGCGCGTCAAAGTTGCGGGTCTGCTGATCCCGGCGACGCTCACTGCCATGCTGGTAGGCATCACTGAACCACTCGAATTTACCTTCCTTTTTATCTCGCCTTTGCTGTTTGCCATTCACGCCGTGCTTGCAGCCTCGATGGCGACTGCGATGTATATTTTTGGCGTCGTGGGAAATATGGGGGGCGGGCTGCTCGACCAGTTCCTGCCGCAAAACTGGATCCCAATGTTCCACAACCACGCCTCAATGGTCTTCACCCAGATAGGCATTGGCATCTGCTTCACCGGCATCTACTTCGTGGTCTTCAAGACGCTGATTGAACGGCTGAATCTCAAAACGCCGGGCCGTGAAGAGAGTGAAATCAAACTCTACAGCAAGGCTGACTATAAGGCGGCTCGTGGGCAAAAAACATCACCGGCAGCTGCCAGTCAGCAGGTTGGGCAGGCCGCTGGCTTCCTGCAGGCGCTGGGTGGCGCCGCCAATATCGAAAGTATTAACAACTGCGCCACTCGCTTGCGCATCGCGCTGGTCGATATGACACAAACCCAAAGCGACGACGTCTTTAAAGCCCTGGGTGCACACGGTGTGGTGCGACGCGGCAACGGCATTCAGGTGATTGTCGGTCTGCATGTTCCCCAGTTGCGCGACCAGCTTGAATCGCTGATGAAAATCCCTTTAACGAACGAACAAACCACCATGACGGAGGATGTATCATGAAAAAATTCTCAGTTGTCATTGCAGGCGGAGGAAGCACCTTTACCCCCGGTATCGTCCTGATGTTGTTAGCTAACCGCGATCGCTTCCCGCTGCGCGCCCTGAAGTTCTATGACAACGACAGCGCGCGTCAGGAGACCATCGCCGAGGCATGCAAAATCATTCTTAAGGAACAGGACCCAGAGATTGCCTTTAGTTACACCACCGATCCGCAAGCAGCCTTTACCGATGTGGATTTTGTGATGGCGCATATCCGTGTGGGCAAATACCCGATGCGTGAAAAAGACGAGAAAATCCCGCTGCGCCACGGCGTGCTGGGACAGGAAACCTGTGGACCAGGTGGGATTTCCTACGGTATGCGCTCCATCGGCGGCGTGCTGGAACTGGTGGATTATATGGAGCAGTACTCACCTAATGCCTGGATGCTGAACTACTCCAACCCGGCAGCCATTGTTGCGGAGGCAACCCGCCGTTTGCGCCCGAACGCTAAGGTCCTCAACATCTGCGATATGCCGATCGGCATTGAAGGGCGCATGGCGCAGATTGTCGGCCTGAAAGACCGCAAAGAGATGCGCGTGCGCTACTATGGCCTGAATCACTTCGGGTGGTGGACGTCGATTGAAGATCTCAACGGCAACGATCTGATGCCAAAACTGCGGGAATATGTGGCGAAAAACGGATATGTCCCACATTCGGAAAATGCGCATACCGAAGCCAGCTGGAACGACACCTTTGCCAAAGCGAAAGACGTGCAGGCGCTGGACCCGGATACCATGCCGAACACCTACCTGAAATATTACTTCTTCCCGGACTACGTGGTGGCGCATTCTAACCCGGAACGCACCCGCGCGAACGAGGTGATGGATCACCGCGAGAAGCACGTGTTCAGCTCCTGCCAGGCGATTATCGAAGCCGGGAAATCCTCCGCTGGTGAACTGGAAATCGACGAGCATGCGTCGTATATCGTCGATCTTGCGACCGCGATTGCTTTCAATACCCAGGAACGGATGCTGCTGATCGTACCAAACAACGGGGCAATCCATAACTTTGACGCCGACTCGATGGTAGAAATTCCGTGTCTGGTCGGCCATAACGGGCCGGAGCCGCTGACGGTGGGCGACATTCCGCACTTCCAGAAAGGGCTGATGAGCCAGCAGGTGGCGGTTGAAAAACTGGTGGTGGATGCGTGGGAGCAGCGCTCATACCAGAAACTCTGGCAGGCGATTACGCTGTCGAAAACCGTGCCGAGCGCGTCTGTCGCGAAGGCGATTCTAGATGACCTGATCGAGGCCAATAAGGACTACTGGCCAGAGTTGCATTAATCTTTCTGACCGGCATCTCCCGATGCCGATTTTTTTCCTTGTCGATTTACTTTACGCTGACCAGCCTGCAGCAGGATAGGGAATATCGATTAAAAAGACGCCATTTTCGGTATAATATCCACTGTCCATAATGCTCTGATTTATCTTGCAAAAAATACTTAACGTGTAAAACCGTTCCATTGAGCGTCAACCCCCTATTACTCCAGACACATCGCCGGCCTTATTTTAGATTTGCCGGTAGAGTCCACGGACGGGGTGAAAATTCTGCGGGCAGGATGCGAAGCGCTGTCACTGAATCAGACCGCCCGGTGTGGTAAGCTGGTCTTTTCTGAACTGACAGAACGGGCGCATGAAAAAATCCACCCCGGTGCCGCATGACGCGGCCTTCAGGGCCTTCCTGACTCATCCCGACACCGCCCGGGATTTCATCGCCCTTCACCTCCCGGCTGAACTGCGCGCCCTCTGCGACCTCAGCACCCTGAAACTCGAATCCGGCAGCTTTGTGAACGTAGCGCCCTTTCAGGGCGAGCGTCACCGCTTTGCGGTTCCGATAGTTTGCTTGCCCGGCGTCCCTCTTTATACTCTGCAGCATGTACATCCCCCGACCTGCAAAGCTGCTCTTCACCGTCAATGACGGCTGGAATAAATTTCTCGACAAACACGGCGACCGCGTCAGCGAATGGACCCGCCTCTGCGTCGAGCGCATGCTCTCCTGCGGCACCACCTGTATGGGCGTTCGCCGCTACTGTTGCGCGTCACCTGACTGTACCCACACCCGTTTCTTCTGCCAGAGCTGTAAATCAAAGGCCTGCAGCTCCTGCGGCTTCAAAGCCACATAGCAGTGGGTCACACAGCAGACACATATCCTCTGGCAGCACATTACCTTCACCATGCCACACATCCTGTGGCCGTTCTTCAACAACAACTGGCTCCAGCTCAACGCGCTCTTCCGCTCTGCCACCCGAGCGATGCTGCGATGGGCCCGCAAACAGAGCCTGGAGGTCGGTATCTTCTGCGCCCTGCACAGGGCATTTAAAAATCAGTTCCAACCCCAATGCTCGTTGAAAAAATCCACTATCTTGAAGCAAAAATAAATCATTAAAATCAATATATTAAGTCAATCAACCTGCGCAAGGCGGGCGAGTAATCCAGCGCTGAAGCTTCAACCATCTTCAAGACCCAGCCCGACCACTCCTCCGGATAGCCGGAAACCCCGTACTTTATTGGCACCCGGACTTGAAACATTTTCGCAACAGACTACGCTTACCGGGAATATTTGAAGGAGAGTGAAATAATGGGAATTTTATCCTGGGTCGTTTTTGGCCTGATTGCAGGCGTTCTGGCTAAGTGGATTATGCCGGGTAAGGACAGTGGTGGTTTCATCGTTACGGTGATTCTGGGTATCATCGGTGCCGTGGTGGGGGGCTGGATAAGCACTCTGTTCGGATTTGGTAAAGTGGATGGCTTTAACACAGGCAGTTTCGCCGTGGCCGTAGTCGGAGCTCTGGTGGTGCTGTTTATCTACCGGAAGCTGAGAAGCTGATTTACACGTCTGCAAAGCTGCCGTGTGCAGCTTTTTTTCCCGGCAGGGTGAATGCGTGATGACATCTGACCCTGTCTTCTCATCTCGATTTTACCTGAAAATATTTGGCTAATTACCTCACCATCAGCAGCAAAAACTGACCGCAGCTCCTGAGAAGAAACGAGGTTTGACGCGGATTCCTCAGATTCGCAGCTTTACAATGGGTATGATGTTTGACGCAATCACAACATGCAGAACTGATACAAAACTGAACTGGTTTAACAGGATGGGTCATGTATCGCTACCCTGACCATCTGGCCGGCGACGTCGCCGCGCTGCCCCAGACCTGCGGCGTCTATCTTTTTCACGGCGACAGTGACGCCCATCCGCTCTACATCGGCAAGAGCATCAATATCCGGCGTCGCGTGCAGTCGCACCTGCGCAATCCACGTGAAGCCCGTCTGCTTGCCGCCACACAGCGTATCAGTTACATCGAAACCGTTGGTGAAATCGGCGCACTGTTGCTCGAATCCACGCTGGTCAAACAGCAGCGGCCGCTTTATAACAAGCGACTGCGTAAGGTACGCCGCCTGTGCGCGCTGCTGGTTCTGGACAACAGCACGCGCATTGTTTTTAGTGACGCGGTGGATTTCTCCCGGACGCCAGACCTGTACGGGCTGTTTGCGCATCGCGCGGCTGCCGTCGACCTCCTGCGTGATATAGCCGACCGGGAACGACTCTGCCTGACCCTCCTTGATATTGAGAAGGGCCGCCCGGGACAGCCATGTTTTCGCTACCAGCTCGCTAAATGCGCCGGCGCATGTTGCGGCGCAGAGCCCCTGTCTGTTCATCAGTCACGGCTGCGCGCTGCGCTGACCCACACTCAGGTTCGGCACTGGCCTTTTCCGGGCCGCATCGCTATCGAAGAGAAGCAGGGGAGGCGTCGTGCTTTCCATGTGATAAGTAACTGGTTTTACCTCGGCACCGCTGCCACCTTGCGTAGTGCGCAGAAACTGCGTCTGCCTGCCGCCGGCTTTGACCGGGACTGCTATCGTATTCTGTGTCGCCGATTGTTCCATGAGCAAAACGCTCACATACGCCTGCTCGATGCTCCCTGAATTTGTTGACCACAAGATTAATCAGACAGAGAAAAGTAAGCTAATGAACGAAAACAGGCGTTATAAACCGCAACCTCTTTATACGCATCAGGGTTAAGGAACTACCTGAAGGCTACCGCGTAACTGGTCAGAGGAAACGCAACGCCTTAGAATCATTCAGACTCAAACCGGGCCATCCCCATACCCCGGAAGGCCATTTCCACATCAAATACAGTTATGAGCTCACCATGAAGCGGATCTTCTCTGGACTCAAGAAAGGACGTGGTGAAAAGCCTTACCTTAGCTGAGCTGTATTATCTCTCTGTAAGACGTATACGATCACTTTTTTCTGGTGAATATTTGCTCTC
>NZ_CBFFRJ010000190.1:0-7030 GCF_965644225.1 Phytobacter sp. V91
GGGCGGCTCATGGTTTGTCGGCGCCTTTGAGGCGCTCACCCTAAAGCCTCCGGCTCTGCCGGAGGATACTTACTACAGGTCGCAATGTTAACGAAAACCAGAGTTTGCGACCGATCACACTCAGAAAAGTCCTGGCGAAAATATCTTGTGACGTAGATCACAAATGAATAACAAATACACCACCTGAATATGTGATGAAAATCACATTAATGTGGGTTACACGCTGCTTTTTTGCACTTTGTTCTTTTTCCACACAACAATTTTGTGACGTGCATCACCCTAATGCACGACATACCCCCTGCATTAACGTGATCAAGATCACATACCAGGCCGTCATCTGGACAGTTGTCTGATTCGGTGCCAGATTTCGCATCACAGAACACGGGTCCGGCTACCTCTGCCGCCACGTTAACAACAAACCTCGGGCTTCCGGCCTGTGCGATAGCAAACATAAGAAGGGGTGTTTTATGTCATCCGATATCAAGATCAGAGTGCAAAGCTTTGGTCGTTTCCTCAGCAACATGGTAATGCCAAATATCGGCGCGTTTATCGCGTGGGGTATCATTACCGCATTGTTTATTCCAACGGGATGGTTACCGAACGAAACGCTGGCCAAGCTCGTCGGCCCAATGATTACCTATCTTCTGCCGCTGCTGATCGGTTTCACCGGTGGTCGTCTGGTGGGTGGCGATCGTGGCGGCGTTGTCGGTGCCATCACTACTATGGGTGTTATCGTCGGCGCGGATATGCCGATGTTCCTGGGCGCGATGATTGCCGGTCCTCTGGGCGGTCTGTGTATCAAGAAATTTGACGCCGCCGTAGACGGTAAGATCAAATCCGGTTTCGAAATGCTGGTGAATAACTTCTCCGCTGGCATCATCGGTATGATCCTTGCCCTGCTGGCTTTCCTCGGCATCGGTCCTGCGGTTGAAGTGCTGTCCAAAGTTCTCGCTGCTGGCGTTAACTTTATGGTGGTGCACGACATGCTGCCGCTGGCGTCCATCTTTGTTGAACCGGCGAAAATCCTGTTCCTCAATAACGCCATCAACCACGGCATCTTCTCGCCGCTGGGTATTCAGCAGTCTCACGATCTGGGCAAATCTATCTTCTTCCTGATCGAAGCGAACCCGGGTCCAGGTATGGGCGTCCTGCTGGCGTACATGTTCTTTGGTCGTGGTAGCGCGCGTCAGTCTGCGGGCGGTGCGGCAATCATCCACTTCCTGGGCGGTATCCACGAAATTTACTTCCCGTATGCACTGATGAACCCACGTCTGCTGGTCGCGGTGATCCTCGGCGGTATGACTGGCGTGTTCACCCTGAGCGTGCTGGACGGCGGTCTGGTTTCTCCGGCATCTCCAGGCTCTATCCTGGCGGTACTGGCGATGACGCCGAAGGGCGCTTACTTTGCTAACATCGCGGCTATTTTTGCGGCGCTGGCAGTCTCCTTCGTTATCTCCGCGATTCTGCTGAAAACCAGCAAAGTCAAAGAAGAAGACGAGGATATCGAAGCCGCTACCCGTCGCGTACAGGACATGAAAGCCCAGTCTAAAGGCGCAACCGCCCTGAGCGCTGGCGATGTGACCAACGATCTTAGCCACGTGCGTAAAATCATCGTTGCCTGTGACGCCGGTATGGGTTCAAGCGCAATGGGCGCAGGCGTGCTGCGTAAGAAAGTCCAGGATGCGGGTCTGACCAACATCTCGGTAACCAACAGCGCGATCAACAGCCTGCCGTCGGATGTTGATCTGGTGATTACTCACCGCGACCTGACCGAGCGTGCGATGCGTCAGGTGCCGCAGGCCCAGCATATTTCGCTGACCAACTTCCTCGACAGCGGTCTGTACAGCAATCTGACTGAACGTCTGGTTGCCGCTCAGCGCCATGCGGACAACAGCGTAAAGGTTCAGACCAGCTTGCAGGATAGCTTTGATACTGGCGAAAATAACCTGTTTAAGCTGGGTGCAGAAAACGTGTTCCTGGGCCGTAGCGCAAGCAACAAAGAAGATGCTATCCGTTTTGCCGGTGAGCAACTGGTGAAAGGCGGCTACGTTCAGCCAGAGTACATTGATGCGATGCTGGAGCGCGAAAAACTGACCCCAACCTATCTGGGTGAGTCTATCGCTGTCCCACACGGCACCGTTGAAGCGAAAGATCGGGTGCTCAAAACCGGCGTTGTATTCTGCCAGTATCCTGAAGGCGTGCGTTTCGGCGAAGAGCCGGAAGACATTGCCCGTCTTGTTATCGGTATCGCCGCGCGCAACAATGAGCACATTCAGGTGATCACCAGCCTGACCAATGCGCTGGATGACGAAACCGTCATTGAGCGTCTGGCGAACACCAGCAGCGTGGAAGAAGTTCTGGCTCTGCTGAAGGCGTAAGGTGCGAACGATTTCCTGAAAAATTCGGGCGGCGGGAA
The DNA here is from genome assembly GCF_965644225.1 of Phytobacter sp. V91. NCBI lineage: Bacteria > Pseudomonadati > Pseudomonadota > Gammaproteobacteria > Enterobacterales > Enterobacteriaceae > Phytobacter > Phytobacter sp. V91. Next base: position 2,417 of record NZ_CBFFRJ010000190.1, read on the forward strand.
GGCAGGTAACCACGCTTACCCTGGTCACGATTAAAAGCGACCAGGTGAGTGCAGAAGCCAACCCACCTGCCGCCCGAACCAACAGGCAAGCTCACCTCTCCCTCTGGGGAGAGGGTTCGGGTGAGGAGAACGCGTGCGGTTCCTCACCCCAGCCCTCTCGGGTAAAAACATTGATAAAGGTTAACACTATGAAAGCATTGCATTTTGGCGCAGGTAATATCGGACGTGGTTTCATCGGCAAACTGCTGGCGGACGCGGGGATTGAACTGACATTCGCCGATGTGAATCAGGTGGTTCTCGACGCCCTTAATGCCCGTCATAGCTATCAGGTTCATGTGGTTGGCGAAAATGAACAGGTGGATACCGTTTCCGGTGTCAACGCCGTCAGCAGTATCGGCGATGAAGTCGTTGACCTGATTGCCAGCGTGGATCTGGTAACCACTGCCGTCGGTCCGGTGGTGCTTGAGCGCATCGCGCCAGCGATTGCCAAAGGTCTGGCAAAACGTAAAGCCCAGGGTCTCGACACTCCGCTGAATATCATCGCCTGTGAAAACATGGTGCGTGGCACCACCCAGCTTAAGGGCCATGTCTTTAACGCGCTGGCGGAAGAAGACAAAGCCTGGGTTGAAGCGCATGTCGGTTTCGTCGACTCTGCCGTTGACCGTATCGTTCCGCCATCAGAGTCTGCGACTAACGACCCGCTGGAAGTCACCGTTGAAACCTTCAGCGAGTGGATTGTCGACAAAACGCAGTTCAAAGGCGCGCTGCCCAACATTCCTGGAATGGAATTAACGGACAACCTGATGGCCTTTGTTGAGCGTAAGCTCTTCACGTTAAACACCGGGCATGCTATAACCGCCTACCTTGGTCAACAGACGGGTCATCAGACCATTCGCGATGCCATCCTGGATGAAAACATCCGTGCGGTAGTGAAAGGCGCAATGGAAGAAAGTGGCGCGGTGCTGATCAAGCGTTATGGCTTCGATGCTGAAAAACATGCCGCGTATATTGAAAAAATCCTCGGTCGTTTTGAAAACCCATACCTGAAAGATGATGTTGAGCGCGTAGGCCGTCAGCCGCTGCGCAAACTGAGCGCAGGCGATCGTCTGATCAAGCCGCTGCTTGGCACGCTGGAATATGCCACTGCCCACGTCAATCTGGTTAAGGGTATCGCCGCGGCCATGCATTATCGTAGCGAACAGGATCCGCAGGCGCTTGAGCTGGCGGCACTGATTGCAGAAAAAGGTCCACAGGGTGCACTGGTGCAGATCTCCGGTCTGGACGCCAGCAGCGAGGTAGTGGCCGAAGCCGTCGACGCTTACAACGCAAAGGCATGATGCCTGACCTGGCGCGGGACATCCCGCGCCTGTTAACAAGATTGTCAGATATGCAGGCAATAATGGAACTAACACAGGCTTTCGAAAACCGTGTACTCGAGCGTCTGAATGCTGGCAAAACCGTACGAAGCTTTCTGATAGCCGCCGTCGAGTTACTGACTGAAGCGGTGAATATTCTGGTGCTTCAGGTCTTCCGCAAAGACGACTATGCAGTGAAATATGCTGTAGAGCCGTTGCTTGACGGCGATGGACCGCTGGGCAATTTATCCGTGCGCCTGAAGTTGATTTACGGGCTTGGCGTGCTCAGTCGACCGGAATATGAAGACGCGGAGCTGCTGATGGCGCTGCGTGAAGAGCTCAACCACGACGGCACCGAATACGGTTTTACCGATGATGAGATTCTCGGCCCCTTTGGTGAGCTGCATTGTGTTGCCGCCCTTCCCCCGGTCCCTTTTTTTGATACCAGCGATCCTGACCTGTACGCGATGCAAAAACAGCGCTACCAGCAGGTTGTACGTTCAACCATGGTGCTTTCCCTGAACGAGCTGATTTCCAAAATCAGCTTGAAAAAAGCGTTTCAGAAGTAAGCCTGAGCGCATTCGTGTATCCTTTGTCATTATCTCCTCCGTTTTCTGAGTCAAAAGCCATGAAAGAAGTCGAAAAGAACGAAATTAAACGCCTGAGCGATCGCCTGGACCTGATTGGTCACCAGCAGGCTGCGCTGTCTCTGGTGGAATCCGCAGAAAAATACGCCGAGCTGGAAAAAGAAAAAGCGACCATTCAGGTCGAGCTTGAACGTCTGCGCAGCCAGTACAGCCAGAAGCTCAGCAAAGAAGCGCAAAAGCTGGTGAGCATGCCGTTCAAACGTGCCATCACGAAGAAAGAACAGGCCGACCTCGGCAAACTGAAAAAAAGCGTACGCGGTCTGGTGGTGGTTCACCCGATGACTGCCCTGGGCCGTGAAATGGGCCTGAAAGAGATGACCGGTTTTTCAAAGACCGATTTCTGATCCCACCTCCCCTTCTTCTCAGGAGGGGATTCCCTTCTATTGGTACTACCACTTTGCGCAATAATGCGTGTCGCTTCACACCCCTTAAAATCACACAAAATTAACATTGCCATTACAAAACACTAAATTAACCTTGTGTTAATGGCGTTGTGCTGCCGCTAACTGGCAGTACCACTTTCCCCACCGGATTTGACGGATACGGAGCAAACCATGACCGCGACGGCTGAACGGCTTTCTGAGGATGTTGCCCGGCGAATCAGAACGCTTATTCGAGAAAAAGGGCTTGAGGCGGGCATGCATTTACCTTCTGAGCGACAGCTAGCGTTGCAGCTTGGCATCTCACGCAACTCACTGCGCGAAGCCATTGCAAAGCTTATCAGCGAAGGCGTGCTGCTGAGCCGCCACGGCGGGGGCACTTTTGTCCGCTGGCAGCACGAAGCCTGGTCAGAACAGAGCATCGTACAGCCGCTAAAAACGCTGCTGGAAGATGATCCGGATTACAGCTTTGACATTCTCGAAGCCCGTCATGCCATTGAAGGCAGCACCGCCTGGCATGCGGCCCTGCGGGCAACCCCCATCGAAAGAGAAAAGATCCGCCTCTGCTTTGAGGCAACCCTGGCGGATGACCCGGACTTAGCGTCGCAGGCCGATGTGCGGTTTCATCTGTCGATTGCGGAGGCATCGCACAACATCGTGCTGCTACAAACCATGCGCGGCTTCTTCGATCTGCTGCAAAGTTCGGTCAAGCAAAGCCGCCAGCGTATGTACCAGGTGCCGCCGGTATTCAGGCAGTTAACCGGTCAGCACTGGGAAATCATGGATGCCATCTTTGCCGGCGAAGCGCAACGCGCGCGTGATGCCATGATGGCGCACCTGAGTTTTGTCCACGCCACTATCCGTCAGTTTGACGAAGACCAGGCCCGTAGCGCACGCATTACCCGCCTGCCCGACGAGCGCAATACGCTTCCCCTTGGAGACAACGCATGATCATTTCCGCCGCCAGCGACTACCGCGCTGCCGCCCAACGCATTCTGCCCCCTTTTCTGTTCCACTATATCGACGGGGGGGCCTACGCCGAGCACACCTTACGTCGAAACGTGGAGGATTTGGGTCAGGTTGCTCTGCGTCAGCGGGTGCTGAAGAACATGTCAGCGCTGAGCACGGAAACGACATTGTTTAACGAAAAGCTTTCAATGCCGGTGGCGCTGGCTCCCGTCGGACTGTGCGGGATGTATGCCCGCCGGGGTGAAGTGCAGGCGGCCGGTGCGGCGGATGCCAAAGGTATTCCTTTTACCTTATCGACGGTTTCCGTCTGCCCGATTGAAGAAGTGGCCCCAACCATCAAACGTCCGATGTGGTTCCAGCTGTATGTCCTGCGCGATCGCGGCTTTATGCGTAATGCGCTGGAGCGAGCCAAAGCGGCGGGCTGTTCCACGCTGGTTTTCACCGTTGATATGCCGACACCAGGGGCGCGTTATCGCGACGCGCACTCCGGCATGAGTGGGCAGCACGCCGCGCTCAGGCGCTACTGGCAGGCCGCGACCCATCCACAGTGGGCATGGGATGTCGGTCTGCATGGCAGGCCGCACGATCTGGGCAATATCTCAACCTATCTGGGCAAACCGACCGGGCTTGAGGATTACATTGGCTGGCTGGCGAACAATTTCGATCCATCGATTTCCTGGAAAGACCTTGAGTGGATCCGCGAATTCTGGGACGGCCCGATGGTGATCAAAGGGATCCTTGATCCTGAGGATGCGCGGGATGCCGTGCGCTTCGGGGCTGACGGTATTGTGGTTTCCAATCACGGCGGCCGTCAGCTTGATGGCGTGCTCTCTTCCGCCCGCGCCCTGCCAGCCATTGCCGATGCGGTGAAAGGCGATATTGCGATTCTGGCCGACAGCGGCATTCGCAACGGGCTGGATGTGGTGCGGATGATTGCCCTCGGGGCAGATACGGTGCTGCTGGGTCGCGCGTATCTTTATGCGCTGGCGACACATGGCCGCGCCGGGGTTGCTAATCTGCTGAATCTTATTGAGAAGGAGATGCGGGTGGCGATGACCCTGACCGGGGCGAAGTCGATTGGTGAAATTAGCAAAGATTCGCTGGTACAGGAGCTGAGTCGCATTCCGGCTGCGCTGGCCCCGCTGGCGCAGGGAGATGCGGCGTAGCGTTGTTCCGTGCGGTCTGCTGCCCTCACCCCGGCCCTTATGTCTTGACCTTCCCCGCTCAGGCGGGGAAGATCCCCGACTGATCATCGGGGGGGTT
>NZ_CBFFRJ010000191.1:0-6844 GCF_965644225.1 Phytobacter sp. V91
ATCGCGATCGCGACCTGCGGTCGCTACAAAAACAAAACCCCACGAAAAACGTGGGGTTCGTCAGCAATCTGAAGCCAACCTACGGGTTGGCTTTTTTGTTTGTCACCGTAAAAATGCCCGCTCAGCATATTGCTGACCGGGCATCTGCCCCAGACTGAGGGCGTTACGCTTTTACGCTATCAACACGGCTGACGCGACCGCCGTCCGGACTCAATGTACGAACCTGTACTTCGCCATGAACCTGCGGGCGTACTTTGTCATTATAACGCTGCCAGTTTTTACCACCGTCGGTGGAGTATTGCACCACCAGCCCCGGAAAACTGGTATTCACTTCCAGAACCCCGTTGACCACACGGGCACCCGGTAGCGGTAGACGATAGTGCACCTTCGCTTTATCCAGTTTTGCCAGTTCACGCTGGCCGACCAGATTAGCAAAACGCAGCCAGTCTTTTTCCAGCATTTTCACATCAACATGCTGTGTTTTACCGCCAGCATATTCACGACCGGCCAGGTAATCCTGCTCCCACGCAGCCCGGTGCCATGCCCGCTCGGCCACCGCAATAAGTCGCGGATAAATCATGTACTCCATCTGGTTATCGGTACGCACAATTTCACTCCACAGCTGGGCTGAGAGACCATAAGCGCCCGGCCAGGGTTTCTCCGATTTGGCGGTAAACGGATTGCCATCGCGGTCAACGGAGGTTTCCGCATTCTGCGGCAGATTATTCGGTGCAAAGCTGAAGATTTTACGTTCATCGCTGAAGCGCGTTCCCCAGTAATAGCCGCTCTCCGCCGGATTCACCTCATACGGAAAGTCGAGGTAGACATAATCCGGATTAGAAACCACCACCCGGAATCCTTTGTTGGCCCAGTCGTTAACCGAATCAAAGCCTCCCCAGTAGAGCGTGTCCCAGAAGTTAACGTTGACGTGGTCTGTTGCAAATACCGACGCATCTTTTGCATCCTTCACCCCATCCTGCCAGGCCTGCATGGTGTTGATGCCATGCGTTTTCACCTCTTTGCTGACTTCGACAGCAAAATAGCTGGAAAGGTGTTCCACATCAGCCACACGCCCCTCTTTCACCATTTGCTGGCAAACCGGCGATTTCGCCCAGGGCTTATCCTGTACGCTCTGGTCGATAATTCCTTTACCGGCCTCTGGATTTTTCTGGTCGGTATAGCCGGTCCCCAGATAAATGTTCTTCGCTTCATCGCCACCAAAGTGCCAGGTCGTTAGCGGCAGCCCGGCTTGCTGATGCATCTGCTGGATCTCGCCAATGACTTTGGCGGCAAAATTACGCGAGGCGTCAAGGCATGGGTTAAGGTAGCCCGTACGGTTATAGTATTGAACGCCGGTGGTGACAGAGGTGTCGTTCGGATCCAGCAGGCGGAATTCACTGGCTTCCTTCTCTTTACCCGCTTTCATCAACCGATCATAACGGGCTTCCATCGCGATAACCGCAGCACGGGCGTGCGCGGGCATATCGATCTCCGGGATCACCTCAATATGACGGGCTCTGGCGTATTTGAGGATCTCAATATAGTGAGCCCGGGTAAAATAACCGCTGCCATTATTATTGCTGTCCGGCCCGGAGCCCAACTGCGGCAGCAGGCAGGTCTTTTCGCTCAGGTCATGGCAGCGTTTACCGCCAACATCGGTTAATTCCGGCAGTCCCGGGATCTCAATACGCCAGCCTTCGTCATCGCTAAGATGGAAGTGGAATTTATTCAGCTTGTAGGCCGCCATTTGATCCAGCAGACGCAATACCGCCGATTTGCTGTGGAAATTACGGCCAACGTCGAGTTGAATACCGCGATAGTCAAAGCGCGGCGCATCCTTCGCTTCAAGTGTGGCAATAGTGAACGAGCCGTCGGTTGGTATAAGAGAAAGCAGCGATTGCAAACCGTAGAACACACCCGCTCTGTCGTAGCCGGTAATGACGGTTTCCCCGGAACGAATTTGCAACCGATAAGCGCCAGAGACCGCATCATCGCCGCTAAAACCGGAACCAGCAACTTCAGTGCGGATGGGGTAACTGCCCTTTTTTACACCCAGTAGCGCAAAGCGGGAATGAATTGCCTGCTGCGCATCCTCTTCCAGAGCGGAGAGATCCAGCATCACCCCGGCCCCCAAATCCACATCCTGGTTATGGACCTTAATCTGCTTCGGCGTCGGCAGGATCTGTCCCCGCAGCGAGGAGAGGTTCAGCGTTTTTACATCGCTGTTTTTTGCAAACCGCGCTTCAGCGGTCATCAGAATATTTTTATCGTCCGGCGTACGCTTCCACTGCTCAGCGGGTAAGGGGCTAACAAACTGCGATAAGTCTTCGGTATCGGTACTGGCGATCGTTTTCGCCGTTGCGCCTTCGGCGCTGACATACCAGCGCGGGAGCACATCGGTCATGAACAGCTGCCAGTATTCATTGACGATCGGGATCTCAACAGACGCCCTGGCCGGAAAACCGGTAAAAGAAGCCCCAGGCTCCAGCTTATGCAGATCCCCCATGATGTGGGTCACTTTAAACTGCGGATTCGCCACCTGCAGAACCTGGCGAATGCTGTGGAAATAAATAACCCAGTCTTTACTGGTCACGGCGTCACCGGGGTTGGTCAGGGTGATCGTCGCTTTATTACAGGAGGCCCAGTCGGCCCCCAACTTCGCACAGTCAACGCCGTTAAGCGCCGCATGGTTATCTTTGATAGCGTAATTCAGCGCAAACTGGCTAATCCTGTCGACGGTCCCCTGATCCGCCTGCGCCATTCCGTTTCCGAGCAGGCCAAACATCACACTGCTCATAATGCTTAAACGTACTGTTCTCATATCTTCTTCCTTATAAGCTGGCATTATCGGCGGGAGAACATCCCGCCAGAAGGGGGATTAGAAAATGGTAAAGGGAGCAATCACCATAAATTTGACGTCACGTTCATCCTGGAAGACGTTGCCGTAGCCGCCGCTCCAGCTCGGGATATCAGAATGGTTATCGTACTGGGTAAAGTGCAGCTTAAACTGCGTCCCTTTCGCCCGACCATCCTGCAGGGTATAGCTGGCATCAAGGCTGTATGCCGACTCCTTCAGGCGGTTGTCCGGGTTGTACCAGGCATCAGGCGACGCCATGCGTCCCGGTTTTGCATCCCAGGCATAAACCCAGGAAGCGCCGACCGCCCAGCCTGCCAGATCCCAGTTCGCCAGGTCGTACATTGCGCCAAAGAACAGCGCTTTTTCACCGTTGGCGTTAAAGTCGGAACGGTTATCCCACCAGATATCCAGTCGACCATTAGATGAGGCGTAGGTGGGAGTCATACGTTGCAGGAAGAAACCCTGCTGGCCCTCCGCTTTAACCCAGGTTCCCTCAAGACGCAGATCAACCTGGCCGATTTTGTAGCCAAAAGTCAGCGCCTGTAGCCAGGCGGTGCCATCGTACAGATCGTTGACGCCACCGCTGACCTTATCCCTACTGCCGTAGAACTGATAACTGGTGGAAAGCGGGCTGCCGGCAACATCAAATTTATAACTGGCCTTCGCAAAGTATTGATCGACATATCCCTGCGCCTGACCAAACGCGGCCTCCAGTAACAGATTGTTTTTGAAGTCGTACTTAGCCCCCAGAGAGTGCAGATACTCAACTCTGGTCTTTTTATCGTTCTGATAGAACTTATCGGTTTCAAGGTGCCACGGAGCCTTATATTCATTGCTCCACATATAGCTGAAGCTCAGCGCTCCCGCATCGCCGTAGTCAAAATTGGCTCCAGCTTCGGCCCCCTGATAAGTGCCGGGCATAAAGCTCCAGTGGGGTGCTAATAGCGTTTGCCCGCTCGGCTGAAGATAACCAGCACGTGCCCAGGCCGGACCGAGTTTGAATTTCGCAGCGGCCTTATACAGGCTGATACCGCTTTTATCACCGCTGTAATCTTCGCTGTAGGTTCGGTTTCTTGATGAGAAGGCGATTTCATTCGGGTGCCCGCTGGCGCTATTTTCCGCCATTTCAATTGCGGTAAAGGCCGCAATATCCAGTCCGAACATATCGGCCATATAACCAGACTGGAAATCCAGACTGGCATTCCAGGTTGAATGAGAAAGGTTGGTTTTATATTTATTGCCATCGAGTGGGTCTTTACGATCCCGTTCACGCTGCCAGTAATAAACACCACCAGTGAGTGTGGAGTCATCAATAAAACCGGCAGCATAAGTCCCGGGCGCTACGACCATGCCGGAGAGTGCGATGACGCCTGCAATAGCCAGCGCCAGCGTACTACGTTTACCACTAAACGTACGCATATGTTAATTCCTCTTTGACGTTCAAAATGCGTCCTGCAAAGCAGGCTGCAAGAAAAATACAAATCAAAAAAACTTAAGCTGACGGTTAAAAACCCCCCGCTTTCTGCCTGCAAGAGTATTTTTCGCGACGCGAATTATCAATGCTTTTTCAGTACAAAAATACGAGATTATGACCCACTGCACATAATTTATTTCTTTCTGTAACATCGGTGCAGATATTAGACATTTAGGATATAAATCCTATTCAAACAATTAATTAATAAATAAAATTTAAAAACAAAAAGGAAAGGCAATGAGGGAACATCATGAAGACAAGCTCAGATAATCACACGTTAATTCTCATCGAAAATATACACTTAAATGAAACATATTGATAACATCACCTCACAGAAAGCGCCTGCTCACGAATGTGAAAATTGCTGAAGATGGGTATCAAAGTCACTGAGAAACAACGGTCAGAAGAGTCAATGCATAATGGAGGGGATGCGCGAAGGTGTGTTACGCCGCCTGATGTTAGCCGCAATTTCACGGCAGGTTACGTCAAAATAGTCAGCAAAGACCTGTCCGATAACTTCATTCAACAACGAAAAGAGCCTGACTAAAAATGTTAATCGCCCCCGGACAGGCCAGCGTTCTCCGGACAGACAAACGGCAGGATTACCCTGCCGTTTTTAGTGACTGCTGGTGTGCTGCAGATTTTACTGCTGGCTTTCGCGCTCTGCGATAAAGCCCAGCGCCTTGTTGATGCGCTCGATACTGCGGGTTTTACCAATCGCGTGAACAGTAACATCAAGACCTGGAGACTGGCCCGCGCCGGTCACCGCAACACGCAGCGGCATCCCGACTTTACCCATGCCGACTTCCAGCTCATCGGCAGTTGCCTGAATCGCATGGTGGACGTTTTCAGCAGACCAGATGTCGATAGCCGCCAGTTTGTCACGCACCACTTCCAGCGGCTGACGCGCAACCGGACGCAGGTGTTTTTTCGCCGCATCGGCATCAAACTCAGCAAAGTCTTCATAGAAGTAACGGCAGCTGGCAGCCATCTCTTTCAGGGTTTTGCAGCGTTCACCAAGCAGTTTCACCAGTTCAGCCAGCTCAGGGCCGGTGCGGGTGTCGATATTTTCCTGCTCAATGTGCCATTGCAGATGCGTCGCCACATATTCCGGCGCCAGCGCATTAATATAGTGATGGTTCAGCCACTGCAATTTTTCAGTGTTGAAAGCACTTGCCGATTTGCTGACGGCGCCCAGTGAGAAGAGTTTGATCATCTCTTCACGGGTAAAGATCTCCTGATCGCCACTGGACCAGCCAAGACGCACCAGATAGTTGAGCAATGCTTCCGGCAGGTAGCCGTCGTCACGGTACTGCATAACGCTTACCGCGCCATGACGTTTGGACAGCTTTTTACCGTCGTCACCGTTGATCATCGACACGTGAGCGTAAACCGGAACCGGGGCATTCAGCGCTTTCAGAATGTTGATTTGCCGCGGGGTGTTATTGATATGGTCTTCACCACGGATCACATGAGTGATCTCCATATCCCAGTCATCCACCACCACACAGAAGTTGTAGGTTGGCGAACCGTCGGTGCGGCGAATGATCAGGTCATCGAGTTCCTGGTTGCTGAACTCGATCGGGCCACGGATCTGATCGTCAAAAATAACAGAACCGTCCTGCGGGTTAGCAAAGCGCACAACGCAGGGTTCGTCAGCCGCATGATGCTCATGGCCGTGTCGGCAGCGACCGTCATAACGTGGCTTCTCATTATTCGCCATCTGCTCTTCGCGCAGCGCATCAAGACGTTCTTTCGAGCAGTAGCATTTATAAGCCGTACCTGCCGCCAGCATTTCATCAATCGCCGCGTTGTAGCGATCAAAGCGTTTGGTTTGATAGTACGGACCTTCGTCCCACTCAAGGCTCAGCCAGTTCATTCCATCCATAATGGCTTCGATTGCTTCCGGCGTTGAGCGTTCAAGGTCGGTATCTTCAATACGCAGCACGAACTCACCGCCGTGGTTACGTGCAAAAAGCCAGGAATAGAGGGCAGTACGCGCGCCGCCAACATGCAGATAGCCGGTCGGGCTTGGCGCGAAGCGAGTTTTGATTTTCATGAAATGGCCTTACGTTTAATAAATATGCCGAAAACCGGCAAATCCTGGAAATGGAGTCGGCGATATTCTATCACCGTGAGGTTAATCCTCAATGTTGTTGCCAAAATCACGGCTATTCATATGTATTTTGTATACAAATCATGCGGGCAGGTACGATTAAACAGCGCTTTGTCTAATTTTACGACGAACGAACAATTTCTTTTGAAAATGCGTTGACTCATTTTCAACTCTCCCTATAATGCGACTCCACACAGCGGGGGTGATTAGCTCAGCTGGGAGAGCACCTCCCTTACAAGGAGGGGGTCGGCGGTTCGAACCCGTCATCACCCACCAACTACTTTATGTAGTATCCGCCGTGTAGCAAGAAATTGAGAAGTGGGTGATTAGCTCAGCTGGGAGAGCACCTCCCTTACAAGGAGGGGGTCGGCGGTTCGATCCCGTCATCACCCACCAC
>NZ_CBFFRJ010000192.1:0-6500 GCF_965644225.1 Phytobacter sp. V91
TCAGTCCGTTAATTGCACTGACTTAATTAGATCAAAGTCCCGGCCTCACGGCCAGGACTTTGTCAGCAGTCTGAAGCGCGTCACTGACGCGCTTTTTTTATTCTAAATCAAGGCGTAAGCTGACCATGATTATTCCCGATAATGAAACGAGAAATCGGCAATATACCGATCGCCAGCCTCAGCAATGGCCCGCGACAATGCCTGATAGTAGCGTTCCACGCCCCAGGATTCGATTTGCTGAATTTGCTCACGCACTGGCGCGCAAAACAACGCCGCATTCCCGGCCGCCACGCGCTTATTGTTCGGCGGTAATTCATTAGTGATTGATTTAAACCAGGTACGCACCGCGCCTTTTAGCGTCACCGGCACGCGCGAAACATCTTCACAGTCAGTAAGGATCTGCAGGGTCGGGAATCTGTTTTCCGCTACTGCCGTTTTGAGGCGCAGGAAGAACTGCTGAAAAATTTCGACGGAAGCAATATCGTGAATTTTCGGCTTGGTGGTGATTCGATTTTTATTGCCGGATTTGCTGGCAAATGTCGTGCCCGGAGTCGACGCGGATTTGTTCAGCCCCAGATCAAATAGCAGGTCGCAGTGTTCCCTCCGCTCCTTGAGCGGCCAGCTCATCAACACTTCAATAAACGCCGGCGTACTGACTTCGGCCAGCTGGTGGTTAATTAACCACTGGGAGCGCGAAAACTCACCCGGAGAAATAAACCAGTCAGGCGTTTCGGTAAAGCAACGTGAAGTGCCGTTACTGTCGAATTCAATAAACTCACGCCCTTCGTTAAAAGCAAAATAGCAATTTTTAAAGCTGGTGATGGTGGTATTGACGATCAGCGCATCCCTGACAAATTTAACAACATCGGCACTGATGACAAAGGCCGTACGCGTTTCGGATCTGATAACATTCATTAACGCTTGTACGTCCGGCACACCAGGCTTTAACGCGGGGAATTCCAGAAATAGATGGGACATGTTGGTCGGTTCCTGTGATGCTTTGCATCTGAGAATATCACAGCGCCTCATACCAGACTATTAACGCAAAGTGCGGGAATAGTCTGGTGTCATCTGTTTTGCTATGACTGCCAGGTGACTTTTGTCAGGTGACATGGTGAGTGACTGGCGTGCTAACTACAATAAAAGTGATGCATAAATACGGCCTGATTGCAGTCATGAAACAGTTCGCGGTTGGGTCATGCGTAATCCACTGATTAACGCGGCCACCGCCGCCATAGAGCCTGCAAGCAGTAACGATGTGTGTGTCCCATTTTCATTGAACAGGTTAAACATCAGGGCGACCAGTGCGGCCCCGGTGCTCTGGCCCAGCAGTCGGGCTGTACCCAGCATCCCGCTGGCTCCGCCGCTGCGTTTACGGGGCGCGGCGGTAATAATCGTGTGGTTATTGGGCGACTGGAAAAGACCGAATCCGGCGCCGCACAGCGCCATGCGCCAGATAATCTCTGCATCGGAGGGTAATGCCGGCAGCGTTGCCAGCGCGAAAAGTCCTGTTGCCATCAATGCCAGCCCGACCGCGCCTAACAGTCCGGCATGGATCCTTTCGATAAGGTAGCCCGCAAGCGGCGCCATCACCATGGTTGCCAGCGGCCAGGGCGTCAGCAGCAGCCCGGTTTTCACCTCACTGAGCCCGACAACCGTTTGTAAGAAGAAGGGCAAGGAGACCAGGGCCAGCATCTGTGCGCAGAAGGAGCAAATGGAAGTGCAAATCGACAGCGAAAATAATGGGATACGCAGCAGGTCAACGGGCAGCAGTGGAACAGGCAGGCGTAGCTGCCTGCGCACGAAAAGCGTTCCAATTAGCAGCATGGCCGCTATTTCACCGAGAATAAGCGATGTTGATTGCCCTTGAGCAAAACCGCTCAGTGCGGTTATCAGCAGACCGAAAGTCAGGGCATTCATCACCGCGCTGGGGAGATCAAATTTGGGCATTGCACTGCGCTGACCATTGGCCGGGAGGAAACGGATAGCCAGCAGCAAGGCAATAATACCGAGCGGCACGTTGATCAGAAACAGCCACTGCCAGGAGGCCACCGAGAGAATGGCGGCCGCGATAGTTGGGCCTGCGGCTGAAGAAACCGCCACCACGAAAGAGTTGATCCCCATTCCGCGTCCTAACTGGCGCTGAGGATAAATCAGGCGGATCAGCGCCGTATTCACGCTCATCAAAGCCGCGCCGCCGAATCCCTGGGCCACGCGTGCAAGTGTCAACGTCAGCAATGAATCTGAAAGCGCGCAGGTGAGCGATGTCAGGGTAAATATCACCAGGCCGTACTGATAAACCCGCCGATAGCCGAACATGTCGCCGAGGAAAGAAAACGTCAGCAGGGAAATAACGATGGCGATTTGATAAGCATTAATAATCCAGATGGAACTGGCGGGCGATGCATTAAGGTCGCGGGCAATGGTTGGCAGCGCAACATTCGCAATTGCTCCGTCAAGCACGGCCATGGCTATTCCGATTACAATGGTTAAAATTGCGCCATAGCGCTGCGGCAAAGCTAAGCCGTCAGAGGTGGAGTTTTGCATAGAAAGAGTGGGTTCTGGCTGAAGCGTCATTTGTATAATGATTCTAGCATCGTGATTTTTGTTTTATATCGCAGATTTGTAACGAAGATGGCAAACACGCATTGCGACAGGCTGGCGAGAAATTTATAATAAAAAACTATTCTAATTTTTATAAAACAGCGGCGATGAGGTGATTAATGGCAATCGCAGATTTGGATAAACAGCCAGATTCTGTTTCTTCTGTATTGAAAGTTTTTGGCATTCTCCAGGCGCTTGGCGAAGAGCGTGAAATCGGCATCACCGAACTGTCACAGCGTGTCATGATGTCAAAAAGTACTGTCTATCGCTTTTTGCAGACCATGAAATCCCTGGGCTATGTTGCTCAGGAAGGCGAATCTGAAAAATATTCATTGACGCTGAAGCTCTTTGAATTGGGCGCACGGGCGCTGCAAAACGTTGATTTGATCCGCAGTGCAGACATTCAGATGCGTGAGCTGTCACGGTTGACCAAAGAGACTATCCACCTTGGTGCGCTGGATGAAGACAGCATTGTGTACATCCACAAAATCGACTCCATGTACAACTTGCGCATGTACTCACGAATCGGTCGCCGTAACCCGCTTTACAGTACCGCGATTGGTAAAGTGCTGCTGGCATGGCGTGAACGTGATGACGTTCTGCAAATCCTCGAAGGTGTGGAGTACAAACGCAGTACCGATCGTACAATAACCAGCACGGATGAGTTGCTGACCATGCTCGATGTTGTGCGTAAGCAGGGTTATGGCGAAGACAATGAAGAACAGGAAGAAGGCCTGCGCTGCATCGGCGTACCCGTCTTTGACCGTTTTGGCGTGGTGATCGCGGGCTTAAGTATCTCCTTCCCGACGCTGCGTTTCTCTGAAGAGCGTCTGCATGAGTATGTAGAAATGCTGCATCAGGCCGCGCGCAAAATCTCCGAACAGATGGGCTTCAACGAGTATCCGTTCTGAGACAAAAACGCCGCCTGCAGGCGGCGTTTCTTTCCTCTAGCCGTTATCAATAACCGTGTCGCTTTTACGCAGGACAGGGCACTGTGTCAGGCCAAACAGTCCGCTGCTGGAGTGAACGTATTGGGCCGTGCTCACTCCGCGCGCCGTCAGGTATTTACACTGCAGCCCCAGGCCGGCGACATTTTCCGTGCTGCCTATGAGTACACCGTACCCGCTTAACAAAATACCCACCCAGACCAGAGCGACCAGGATGATTGTCCGAATAAGTGTGCGCATAATCTGTTCCTTGCATTTTTATCGTGGTAACAGGCTATCTTAATAGTGAACTGTCGCAAGATGAGCATTCCTAAAAACAGATAATGCAGATACAGTTAGGCGCGGTTTAAGGTCGACATGCTAACGTAACTCATTTAGTACTGCGTCGGAGAGTGGAGTGAAAAAATTTAGATGGCTGCTGTTGATTGCCGTGCTGGCAATTTGCCTGCTGCTCTGGACTCAAATGCTAAATGAAATGTGTGATGAGGGTGTGCAATTTTTCAGCGGTATCTGCGTGATTAACAAGTTCATCCCCTGGTAACAGCTTTTTTCCCGTGAACCGATTTCCTTCCTTACTCCCGGTGGTAGAATATTGCCTTTCAGTAGAGGTGGTAAGATGAACGAAGTCATAAATTCTGGCGCGCTTAGTTTTGCGTCATTGATTGTTTCGGTGGTGGTGTTGCTGGTTGGGCTGGTGCTGTGGTTCTTCATTAACCGCGCAAGCTCGCGGACGAATGAGCAGATTGAACTGCTTGAGGCTTTGCTGGATCAACAAAAACGTCAGACAGCATTGCTGCGTCGTTTGTGTGAAGCCAATGAACCTGAAAAAGAGGCGCCGGTTGAGCAGGCTTCGGTAAAAGGCAAAGACGACGAATTTATTCGCCTGGTGGCCGAACGCTGATTCAGACCCTGTTGGCGGGAGTGGTGCATGACGCGAAAAAATCCCTGGTTCAATGCTTCACTTCCCCATCACTCTTCCAAGGGTTTTATCAATCCAGGTCCTGGTGGTCACAAGCCTGGAGATGTCAAACGCTGGCGACGGGAGCGTAAGGCTGCCGGACTCCCACATCCCCCTGCTGGGGGGTACGAAAATTTTATCACTCACTGGTGGCAGCCTGCTGAACTGGACCCGGACGGAACTGAAGATAAGCTCTGGTGGCTGGGGCACTCTTCAATTCTGCTGCGCCTGCAAAATCAATATATTCTTACCGATCCCGTCTTTTCCCGGCGCGCTTCACCGCTGACATTTGCCGGACCACAGCGGCGAACGCCTCTGGCATTGTCCGTCGATGAGCTTTCGCAGCTGGATGCTATCGTCATTTCCCACAATCATTACGATCACCTCGATAAGCGAACCCTTCGTCAATTGATTGCCCGTTTTCCGGATGTCACCGTGTTTGTCCCCCTCGGGCTTGGCGCATGGGTCAGACGTCGCGGTGCCCGACGTGTCAGAGAACTTGACTGGTGGCAGAGTGCGGTGTTTCAGGGACTGACGTTGACGGCGGTTCCGGCACAACACTGGAGCATGCGAACTTTTTGGGATCGCAATGCATCATTATGGTGCGGCTGGGTTATCGAAAGCCGCGACTGCCGGTTCTGGTTCCCGGGTGATACAGGCTATAGCGACGATCTGCTCAATATTCCCCGGCGGCTTGGGCCGATTACTGTCGCAGCATTGCCCGTGGGGGCCTATGCTCCCCGATGGTTTATGGCAGCAAATCATATGGACCCACAGCAGGCTGTCAGCCTGTGGCAACAGCTGGGGCAACCCCTTGCTTTCCCCATTCACTGGGGAGTGTTTGAACTGGCTGATGAGTCGCTGGATGAGCCCGTGCGTGAATTGCAGGCAGCATTAAATAAAACGGTGACCGGGATCTCAAATTTCACCGTCCTCAAAATTGGTCAATATTTAACATTGCCAGACAAAATGAAACCGTATTGATACTATTTTATTATTTCTAATAATTAAAAGAGTTTTAATTTTTTCGAAACGTTTTTATTGCCTTTTAATGAGGCGCTGTCATCAGATTTTCATTATTTTGGTGCATACGCGCCGTTATTTGCACAACAAGTATTCGATAGTCAACCCGTGCATTTGCTAAGTCACTGCAATTCTAACGCGAAGAGTTAACTGATGATGGAAAAAGGCTATAGCAATGCTTAAGTAACAAGAGTGATATACGCTATATCGTAATAAATTTAGATGCTTACGTAGACTATCATCGCAAGCTCGGCTATGGTGAATATGTCGGTTTTCGAGGCCGCACCCGGTTGGTTTCCGGTTGTTCATTATTGGTTGATCACCTGGTATGAATGTACAAATTGTGTGTTGATAACCTTATGAATTGTGCGACGGATCCAGACATGTTTAAAAATGGCTTGCCATATTTAACGTTGTGTGTGATAACACGTTTTGGGTCAAACGAGGTACAGATCTGTTTATGTGTGGCATTTTCAGTATAGAAGTCCTGAGTAAAAACGTTTTCGTTGAATACCGCTTCTCTGCCGAACCTTATATTAGTGCCTCAAGCAGTAATGTCTCAGTTTTATCTAAGTTAATGCCTGCGGGCGAAGTATATACATTAAGGAATATTGCAAATGGCAAAGATTAAAGGTCAAGTTAAGTGGTTCAACGAGTCTAAAGGCTTCGGTTTCATTACTCCTGCTGACGGCAGCAAAGACGTGTTCGTACACTTCTCTGCAATCCAGGGTAACGGCTTCAAAACTCTGGCTGAAGGCCAAAACGTTGAGTTTGAAATTCAGGACGGCCAGAAAGGCCCGGCTGCTGTAAACGTAACCGCTATCTGATTTCAAAACCACTGATCCTGAAGCGCCTTTGGCGTATCAATGTCAGCGGAAAGCCTCGCACTTGTGCGTAATGCCGATCAGTTAAGGATCGGTTGACCGATCCTTAATCTGCGGCACTATAACGGCTTCCACAACAGGGAG
>NZ_CBFFRJ010000193.1:0-6430 GCF_965644225.1 Phytobacter sp. V91
AGGTACGAAACCTTGAAAGGATATTAGCACATGAACCGTGCCAGACAACAGCCCGCCATAAGCGCAGGGCGCATTGCATAACGCCGCACTCACACTCTTCAACGACCGCTTACCGCACAAGCCGTACTTTTCGGACGATCTGCACTTTGGTGTACGCATTGCCGGTAAGGAACGCGCCCTTCTGGCGAAATACATCCAGTTCAATCAGCCTCACGCCATGTTCTGGCTGGGATTCGACGTTGATCGCGCCGGTGCCGCCATCGACTGGAGCGACCGCAACGCGCCCGCGCCCACGCTGACCATTACCAACCCCGACAACGGACACGCGCACCTGCTGTACGCGCTGAAAACCCCGATACGCACCGCGCCGGACGGAAAAATGAAGCCGCTGCGCTACGCCGCCGCCGTGGAGAACGCGCTACGTAAAAAATTAGAGGCTGATGCGGGGTATTCGGGACTCATCTGCAAAAATCCGAACCACGGCCACTGGAAAATCGCTGTATGGCAGCCGGAACTCTACACGCTGGACTGGCTGGCCGACTTTCTCGACCTGAGCGCGGCGAACGATAAAGAAATCGTTGCCGACTACGGCCTGGGCCGTAACTGCACCCTGTTCGATAAAACCCGCAAGTGGGCATACCGCGCCATCCGTCAGGGCTGGCCGGAGTATGACCAGTGGCTTCAAGCCTGCTACGAACGCGCCAGTGCCTATAATCTGCAATTTTCCGCGCCGCTGGATGAAAATGAGGTTACGGGGATAGCCAAAAGCATTGCAAAGTGGACTAAACGTAACCTCACTGAATCATCATTTACTGAGTATGTATCAAATACGCACGATAGAAATAAGCAAAGAGAAAGAGGTTGTAAAGGTGGTAAAATGAGTAAAGGAGGAGGGCGAAAAATTAATGAAATGAGTGAGAGGCAATTGAAACCTTGGGTTCTCATAGGAGTTGGGAAAACTACTTATTACAAGTTAAAAAAGATGAATATTAAGAGCTGACCTTAATATAGGCCAGCTCGTTTTGTTAGAAGTTAACAGTTGCAGAAACCCACAGGCTTCTTCCTGGTATTACGTTTCCAGTGGTTGTTTGTGATGACGCAAAATAGTCACCGGCAGTAGTCGTTGTTCTTCCTGATGTTAATACATGCGTCTTAGTAAAGTCTTTATCAAAAATATTATTTATAGCACCGTTCAATGTGATATCTTTAGATAGCTTATATGTCGCCCCTAAGTTGAATACAGTATACGACTTAAAGTTTGCACCAAGTTCATCATAAACAAGCTTGTTCGCAGTGCTAAGATTTTCATATTTTGATGTAAATCTAGCAGTTTTGTCTCTGTACTCAGCCTTCAGCCAGGTGTCTAACTTGTCATTAACAACTAAATTTAGTTTTGCATTGGCCATATGTTCTGGTGTGTTTGTTAGTTTAGCGCCCTTGTTGTCACCATCTTTTTGCTCACTATCTGTATATGTGTAGTTTAGTCTTAAAGATAATGAGTCTATAAATAACGGGAATTTTGTCGAAAACTCGATACCCTGTGTTTTGGCTTTCCCTACGTTTGTATACGTCGATGTGTAATCATCAATGCTTTCGCTTGAAATTTTGTTTTTGAAATCATTATGGAACAATGTTATGTTTGCGTCGAAGCCGTTGTTATTTTCATAGTACACGCCTATTTCTGTATTTACACTTTCTTCTGGGTCTAAGTCTGGATTCCCAATTGTATTGATAGTACCTTGCCCCGTAACACCGCTAATTCCGTTGTGAAGCTGTGATAGTGATGGTGTTTTGTATCCAGTGCTAACGCCACCTTTGACGGTAACCTGTTCAAGAGCGTCCCATACTAAGTAGGCTCTTGGGCTTACATGTCCGCCAAATGTATCTTGATATTCATAGCGTGCCCCATAGGTTAGGGATAAAGGTTCAAATAATCTCCATTCATCTTCGGCAAAAAAAGCATACGAATCCTGTTCGAATTCTGAACCATTATTGGCTAATACAATACCATCCTTCATTTTTGCATTCCAATATTGAGCTCCAACGGTTGCTAAATGACTTTCTCCAATTGGTGCCACGAGACTTGAATCAAATATAATATTTGTGTTTTTTAATTCTCTCTTGTTACCTGCTAAATTAGAACCATCTGGTACAGATGCTGTCGTTATCAATCTGCCTTTTGTTTCAGTTGTATTATATGCAAGGCTTGACTTTAAAAAACCGAACCCAAGTTGATTGTCGCTGCCAATTGTTATCTTTCTTCTCTGATAGCGAAGTTCATCTTCGTATCCACCGGAGGAACCAATGGTTCCTAATTGACCTTCTCCATTATCATATTTTTGGTTGGCAATCTCACCATCAAGCCATAATGAATTGAATTCATTTATTTCCCAATTGAATTTACTGCCTATGTTGTAGTTTTCTGATTTTACTGGGTTAGGTCCCCTGTTGCTTAACTCGGTCTTCGTGGATGACGATTCAATATGTGATGCATCTCTTCTAAATATACTACCTCTTACTGACATTCCTAGTTTGTTTTCAATTAATGAGCCACTAGAGAAAAAAGATAACTTTGAACTATCTCCATAGTCAGTATCTTCTTGAAAATTATGCTCTAGGGTTGCGCTACCACTCCATTCTTTTGCTGTTTTTTTTGTTATTATGTTCACAACGCCGCCTATAGCGTCAGAACCATATAGGGTTGACATTGGCCCTCTAATTATCTCTATTCTTTCTATAGCCGACAATGGAGGCATAAAGCTGGTATTCATTGCGCCAAATCCATTGGGTGTTACATCGGATGTTCCGTTCTGTCTAATTCCATCAATTAGGATAAGAGTGTAACTGCTTGACATTCCTCTAATGCTAATATCAAGCCCACCAGTCTTTCCTGTAGTACTTCTTACATCTAGCCCTTCAACGTCACCGAGTGCTGATGCTAGGTCAGTGTATTTTTGCTTACTCAATTCTTCTTGGCTTATAACGGAGATGCTTGCTGCGGCATCTCGCTTCTTTTGCTCATACCCTGATGCAGTCACCACCATTACATCTTCTTCTGTTGCAAATGTGTTAGCAGATGCAATTGTTGTTAATAATGCTATTGCTGTTTTTTTTCGCATGTTTTTTTCAACCCGTATGTGTGTAAAGAGGTAGGTATACCCGACATACATCAAATTACAGGAGTGTTGGCTGTACTCATTCACCCGAATCACTTACCTAAGTAGGCTCATAGGGACTCGTTCGTTTGCCGCATTCCTGAAACTCGAATTATTTAGGGTACAAGAACGATGTTTTAATTTATTTGATAATGATACTCAATACCATTTATACCCAAGTAACTTCAAGATGCAGGATGGTCGTACTCCAACAACTTCCCCCTACCGCGGCCTTCGATTCAGGCTTCAGCAACTTGAAGCATCATGGGTATATGAGGAATTGCTTTGGTTTTTTTAAGCGCGAACCATAACAAGCCTATATCAGATAACAGCCCTCTTTAGCAGAGGGCTGTTTTTTTGCAGCCAGCACAGAATCTGGCATACTGCACTGTACCTTAAGCCAGTACACACAGCGTCCCCTCTGGCGAGGTGCCACCGTGACTGGTTCAGGGGGCTCGCCGCCCCCCGAAACCCCCGGCATCCACTGCGAAAAATTCTCACGGTGGTGCGCATTTTTTCTCAGCGGAGCCTATGGAAAAGCGAACGAAAGAGATCAAAATCCGGCTCACCGAAAGTGAGCATCAGCGACTGCTTGATCGCTGTGACCGTACTCACCTTGCAGAGTGGCTGCGTCAGCTTGGTCTGGGTGAATACACCTCACGCAAGCGCCGTGTGCCTGAGGTGGCGCCCGAACTGCTGCGACAGGTCAGCGGGATTGGCAACAACCTGAACCAGATAGCCCGTCGCCTGAACCATACTGATCCCCTGACGCCTGCTGAACGTGCCTCGCTGTTTGTCGTACTGACCAGCCTTGACCGGCAGCTTGGCGACCTGCTGGAGCAGAGCCGTGATCGTTAAAATTCACTCGCGGGGCGCGGGTTCGGGCAGCGGGCCTGTGGATTACCTGCTGGGTAAAGACCGGCAGCGGGAACAGGCCCGCTTACTTCGCGGTAACCCTGAGCACGTACGGGAGCTTATCGACGGCTGCGACTTTGCCCGCGCCTACACCTCCGGCGTGCTGTCATTCCAGGAGCCGGACATTGCAGACGCGGAGAAATCGCGCCTGATGGACGAATGGGAGCATACGCTGCTGACCGGTCTCGATCGCGATCAGTATGCCTGCCTGTGGGTGGAGCACCGCGACAAGGGACGGCTTGAGCTGAATTTTGTCATCCCGAACATCGAATTACAGAGCGGCAAACGCCTGCAACCCTATTTTGACCGCGCCGATCGTCCCCGCGTCAACGCCTGGCAGACCCTGACCAACGACCGGCTGGGGCTGCGCGACCCGAATGACCCGACTTACCGCCGTCCGCTGACGCAGGCCAGCGACCTGCCCCGCGACAAACAGCAGGCGGCAGAGAAAATCACCGCCGGCCTGATGAACCTGATGCAGCAGGGCGTGATCCGCAGCCGGCAGGACGTGGTGATGCAGCTGGAAAGCTACGGCCTGACCGTGGCGCGGGAAACGAAAAGCAGCATCAGCATTGCCGATCCGGACGGCGGCCGAAATATCCGGCTGAAAGGAATGATTTATGAGCGAGATTTTAAATTTAGCGAAGGGCTTCGAGGAGAAATCGAAGCAGCAGGCGCAGGATACCGAGCAGAGCGTGAAGCGCGAGTTCGAGAGGCTGGAAACGTCTATCAGCGCGGAACTGCAATCAAGCTCGCAGAGCATCAGCAACGCTATCCGCGAGCAGAACGGCAGACTGACGGGCATGCTCAGAGCCTCCGTCTCAACGGCGATGGCGTGGATATTCCTCTGCTTCGCCCTGCTGATCGGCATCCTGGGCGGGATAATCTGGTTTCAGGGCACGATCATCACCTCGCGCCTGAGCGAGATGGACAGCTACAGCCAGCAGCTGGCGAGCCTGAAAGCGAAAAGCGGCGCGGGCGTGACGATCTACAGCGACGACAAGCACCGGAACACCTACCTGGTGGTGCTGCCGAAGCAGGCGCACGGCGTGGAAACCTATACATCGACGACCGACAACACCGTAGTGAAATACACGGCGAAATAACCCCGTCAGAGCGCCCTGAAACGGCACAGCGCGTTTTTAACACCGAGGACGACCAAAACCATGACCGAGATGGAAAAACAGCTTCTGAGCGCCTTAGAGAGCTTACAGACAAGCTACGAGCAACAGCAGCAGGCGTGGCAGGACAGCTACAGCAGCTTGCAGCACATGTTCGAGGCTACCTCACAGGCGCTGACGCACAGCGACCAGGTGTGTCAGCACTTGAGCAGTCAGGTGGACAGCTTGCGCGCGCAGGTCGAGAGCTTGAGCAGGAACGTCAGCCGCTTGATGCGCTGATTGCACAGCACGACCGCGCCTACGCCGAGAAGCAGCGTGAGCAGAAGCCAGATCCGGAGCCGCATAAAAAACCGACCCGCTACTATGGCCCCTCGATGTGACCGCTTTTCCGGAATCAGAGCTAAGCGTACTGTGTACTCCAATAAGCACAGGAGGCAGCCGTGAGTCACGCGATTGAGTTTATCGAGACCCCGATGTTTACCCGTCAGATAAACAGATCGCCACGGATGAAGCGCTCAGTGCGCTGCAAAAGACGCTGATTGAGTCGCCGGACAAAGGCGATCTCATCCAGAAAACCGGGGGGCTGCGCAAAATCAGGATGGCGACGGGCAACCAGGGAAAAAGCGGCAGTGCGAGGGTGATTTACTTCCTGGCCACCGCCGAGGTGATTTATCTGGTAATGGCCTACCCGAAAAGCACCAAAGACAGCCTGACGGACGCGTAGAAAGCCGCCCTGAAGACGCTGACCCAACAACTGAGAGATGAGGTGTGACATGCGTTTTTTTGACGAGCTGAAAGCATCGCTGGAAGAAGCCGTGGAAATCAAAAACGGCGTCAGAGCGCCCGCCCGCGTCACCCGTTACGAACTGGCAGACGTGAAGGCCATCAGGGCACAGCTGAACGTTTCACAGAGCGAGATGGCGAAAGTGCTGGGAACCAGCCTCGATACTATCAAAAGCTGGGAAACCGGACGCCGTAACCCGACCGGACTGGCGGCGAAGGTGCTGGCAACCATCCAGGCTAACCCGAAATTCTTCCAGGCGCTGGCGGCGCACTAAGCCGTTGTGACAGAAGGATTCGACAGGCGAGGCCGTTCGCGTGTAATTTAACGGCAACAGAAAAAACAAAGCCCCGGAAATCATGCTCATTCTTGGCGGAGCGACATGATAACCAGGGCCAGGTACGAAACCTTGAAAGGATATTAGCACATGAACCGTGCCAGACAACAGCCCGCCATAA
>NZ_CBFFRJ010000194.1:0-6022 GCF_965644225.1 Phytobacter sp. V91
GGGCATCGTGAAAAATCTATGGCAAAGAAAGCCTTATGTTCTCATAACTGACGATTAAATCGCACCTTCCTTAATATACAGGCAGATATGCTTACACATCTGAACACACGTCTGGTTATGCCCTTAACTCCAAAAACTGAGTCAAATTCTCAGGTCAAGGCATTAACACCCGTTGTAAATATAGAGAATATTGATTATGTCGTGCTGACAACCATGATAACAACAACGGATATAAAAAACCTGCCAGATAAAGATGCGGTAATGGATGCTTCACATTTACGTGATCAACTCGTATCTGCTGTAGACATGATGATTTTAGGTATTTAAGTATTTTCTGGTCAGAGTGGCATTTCACTAAAAAAGTCGGATAACCCTAATTACCCGCCCCAGGCATAACGTCTTGTACTAAACGCCACGCAAACAGAACATCGTTGTTCTGCCCTGTCACCCATCCCTCTTATTTACGGTGGTAACGCTGTAAGTCCGGTATAAAACTGGAGACCCTTTCAGCCGGGAACACTCTTTTAAGCCATTAAATTAAACCGATATAACCAATGTGTAGAAAGCTTTTTATGCCGTTTATTATGGCTACTTTAGGTAAGGGAAATACAGCCGTGAACATGATATTTTTGTCTACTGTTATCCCGGTTAGTCGATGGTTGAGAAAAATTACAAACCAACCCTTACTTCAAATCCTTAACCAGCCTATAGGCTTTCCACGAAAGATTCATGGGGATCAAAAAGTAAACGGCAAAAAAACCAAATAGAGCGACAGGGATGTAATAAAAGACTAAAGAACCAGGATAAATCGCAGGTAAAATAAAGAAAGGAATAAGGATCAGGATGGCGCAAATGATACCTGCGATAAATCGCTTGCTGAGATCATCAATCAACGATCGATAGGATTCATTACCACTCTCTTTTCTGGAGAGAACCTCTCTGAGACGTGCAACATTCTTCTCAGTGAAACCCTTCGCGATCAGATCTTTTTCCGTCAGTTCCCTTTCCATATATCCTCTTGGCAATACGCTATATTTTCCCGCAAACCAGCAGATTTGCGGGAGTGACTATAACATTGCTTCCAATTATATACGGTTGTTCCCAACCTACTACGGCAAATTCAACAGAACCTCCCTGTCCCGTCCTTTCACCTACCCCCGCTTACTTACGGTGGCGGCGCTGGAAGTCCTGCATAAATCCGGCGAGTTTCTCAACGGAGCTGACGCTCAGCGCGTTATAAATCGAGGCGCGCACGCCGCCGATGGCGCGGTGGCCTTCGAGGCCGGAGAAGTCTGCGGCGCGGGTTTCTTCGAAGAACGCGGCTTCAATCTCTTTGGTCGGCAGGGTGAACGCCACGTTCATATCGGAACGGTGCTCAGGCGCGGCCCAGGAGTGATAGAAATCGTCGCTGTTGTCGAGAATGCTGAACAGCAGGTCGGCTTTCACGCGGTTGATTTCACCCATTTTTTCCACGCCGCCGATATCGTTCAGCAGCCAGCGGGTTACCAGCAGCACCACATAAATGGCGAAGACCGGCGGGGTGTTCAGATTGGAGTGGGCTTCAATCTGGCGACGGTAGTCGAGGAATGCAGGCAAGTCTTTGGTGCCGTTCTGCACCACGCTGTCGCGGATCAGCACAATGGTCACGCCTGCCGGGCCGATGTTCTTCTGCGCGTGGGCATAAATCAGCGAGAACTTGTCGGCTTCGCAAGGTTTGGAGAGGAAGTCGGAAGACATATCGCACACGCGCGGCACGTGGTCGTGGCCCAGCACGCGGTTGAATTGCAGACCTTCCACCGTCTCGTTGGAGACATAGTGAATGTAAGGCGCGTCCGGAGAGAAGGTCAGTTCTTCTTCCGTCGGCAGGCGGCGATAACCATCGCTTTCGCCGCTCCAGACCACTTTTACCGGGCCTTCGCGCATGGCTTCGGTGACCACTTTGCGGCTCCAGTAGCCGGTATCGAGATACTCAGCAGCGTGTTTTTTGCCACGCAGCATGGTCATTGGCACCTGGGAGAACTGTTGGGTCGCGCCGCCTTGCAGGAACAGAATGTGGAAATCATCCGGCAAATTCAGCAGCTTGCGAATGTTGTCTTCCGTCTCACGAACAACCGCTTCAAACCAGGCTGAACGGTGGCTGATGCCGAGGATGGACAGGCCCACTTCCGGTACATTGATGATCGACTGCTGAACCTGGTTGAGAACCACCTCAGGCAGCGCACCCGGGCCACCGGAGAAGTTAAGGGCGTTTTTTGGATTTAATGACATAAGTTTTCCACAGTACTCAATAACGAGTGAATTAAGGATTAACCCGCTCTGACAGCAGGTTACGAAACGCGTCGATCACTTTACGCATATGGATCTGTTTGTTGGGGAACAGAACGTCATCATCCATTGCGTGAATAACCATGGCCGGATCGATTTCGAAAACCAGGAACTGACCGTCTTTGGTTTCCGCACAATCAATACCGAGATAATCAAGGCCGGTACGCTGATAAATAGCCTCCAGCGCAACCTTGTGGCGCTCGGCAAAGTCAGCAAAAGTATTTAAAAACACCGCTTCTTCGGCACGCTTGGCGGCATCTTCGTACATACCCGCATTGACGTAGTGAATCATCCAGTGCGATGAAATGCCCATATGGCAGGCATAAGGTTTGCCATCAATCAGCATCACGCGGAATTTGCGGAACTGGCCGTCTTCCCCGCTGTAATCAATAAACTGCGAAAGGAAGAAAACGGGTTCCGGTAACTGCGTAAGGTAGGTAGCCACCTCTGCCGGGGTGTCGAGTTTTTGCAGGCCGTGGCCGCCGTGGGTGCCTACCGGACGCAGGATGATCGGGAACTGATGCCCCTGCACCACATCCGACAGCGCCAGGTTGCCAGCGGCGACTTCATCCAGTTCAGTGCGGGTAACGTGCAGCGCCGGGCTGATTTGCAGGCCCGGCACGTTTTGCAGCAGCAGGCTGGCGGTGTTGCGCTCAGATGAAAACACATACTGCGGGGCGTTGATCACCGGCGTCGGCCAGTCGGCGAGTTTGACTTCCAGTCGTTTAATCAGCTCCCGGGTTTCGTCGCTGGCGCCGATGGCGACCATGACCAGATCATGCTCCGGAATCGCCCAGGCCAGCGGCTCGGCGCCGTGCGGATCAACAAAATAGTAAATCAGGTCGACGTCGCTGTTTTCCAGCAGGCAGTCGAGTGGAACGTTGGCCGAGAGATTGCCCGGCACCACCAGCATTAATAAACGCTGCTTTGCCGGCTGAATGGCGGCGGGGCGCACGTAAATACGCTGTTGCGCCAGCGCCTGATCCTGGATGGTCAACCCCAGTTCTTCATGCTTGAGGCTCATCATCGCCGTGGACAAATTCATCCACAGCATGGCGTCATCCGGGTTGTCCTGCGCGTCGGCAATCATCTGCTGGGTATCGGCGGTGAAATCATACCCGGCAATGCTCATACGCAGGAAAGGCGCGAGTCCGAAAAAATGGGCCGCTGGAGGGAACGCTGCTTCGGACGCGGGCAACGTGTCGGCTGACGCTGGATTGTTCAATCGTCAATTCTCTTTTTGGAAGATGAGTGCCGAAAGCGTCGCCATGCAGCGGCGATTGCTCTTGGACATAGCTTCAGCCATTAAACCAGCAGTCAAGAAAAGCAAAACGCCAATTATCCTCTGTTTTTGGATGCATTTCGGAGAATTTGCCCGCCACGATTTCCCCTTGAGCCGCAATAAACGCCGCCACCGGGCTGTTACGTTCCTGCCCTACCTTATTTTGTAGGCTTAGGGGTTTTCTTCCTGTAAATACTGACGTTTAAACATTTAACAACGAAATATATTGCAATTTTACCGTTTCGCTTAACCGGAAAGACGAATCCACCACCCAGCCAACTCAGGCTCTCTTAAGCGAAATTATTACCCTAAAGAACGCAGGGCATTGCCGATAACTGTTACCAGGGATTTTTCCGTGAGCAGGCTAATGATCAGTCTCAAAACTAACCTTTCGTCGCTTAACACCCAGAACCAGGCTGCCAAAAGCAAGTCGGAGCTGGATGCGTCTATCCGTCGCCTTTCGTCGGGGCTGCGCATCAACAGCGCCAGTGATAACGCGGCCGGGCAGGCTATTGCCAACCGTCTTGCGAGCCAGCAAAGCGCGCTGGCGGTGGGCAAACGCAATGCGGGTGATGGGCTGTCGATGGTGGAGACGGCCCAGAGCGCGCTCGATGAAATCAACAACCGACTGCAGCGCATTCGCGAGCTGACGGTGCAGGGGCTGAACGGCATTAACTCGCAGGAAGATTCAGATGCCATTCAGGCGGAGATCAACCTCAATCTGAAGGCTATCGACCAGCTTAATTCCACCTCCAGCTTCAACGGCATCAACCTGCTCGATGGCAGCGCAGGCAAGCTGGGGTTCCAGGTCGGGGCGCATGATAACGAGAAAATCGACCTCGATTTGTCCTCTCCGGGCTTTAGCGTGGATGAGCTGGGGCTGAAAGACCTGATTATCAGCGGCATCAGCGGCACCGTGTCTGATGTTAACCGCTACACGGGTTATGCCAGTTCAATGTCTCTAAGCAACAGCGCCATCGCTGTAAACTACACCGGCACCACGCTGACCTCACCCAAACTGGTGCGCAGCCCGGTCGACAACGAATATTACATTCAGGGGACGGATGCTAACGGCAACACCGCCTATAACCTGGCCACTTACCGGGCAATCTGGGACACCCAGACCGGTACAGGGACGATTACCATCAATGCCTATTCAGGCACCCCACTGTATAGCGACGCCGGGCAAATCCCTTCCCGCGCCATTACCAGCCTCGACGTCTTCGATGCCGACGGCAACGCCGTCAGCGGCGGCACGCTTACCGAAGACAACGGCCAGTATTATATTCAGCAGGGTGATACTTACTTCCCGGCGAGCCTGACCTTTGGCCCGACCGGCGCGGTGACGGCGCAAATAACCGACCCCGACGGTAAAGAGGATTTCGAATTTACCACCCTGCCCACCAGCGTCACCACCACGCCTGAGGTGGACAGCAGCACCGTGGCGACAACCTTTACCGACGCGAACGGCAATGCGGTTGCAGGCCGGTTGATGAAGTCCGGCAGCCAGTACCTGATGGAAGTGAATAACGGCGGGAATTTGCAGTACTACCCGGCCACCTTCACCGCGACGACGAACGGTACCGCCACAACGTTAAGCGTGGTTGCCACCGCTGCCAGCAGCGTTAACAGCTTTACAGACGTGACGGATGTGTTCGGGAATGCTTACGTGACCCTCGATCCGGCCAACGTACAACTCAATTACACCGACGCCGAAGGCAAGACGTTTAGCGACGTGCTGCGTCTGGACAGCGACGGCAACTACTATATGGATCTCCCCGGCAGCGGAGAGTCGAAGACTGCGACCCTGGTGGTGCATAACACACCGACCAGCCCGTTGTTGCTGAAAACGCTTAACGGCGTGGGTGAGGTGCAGGTCTATTACGCCACCAGCATCTATTCCAATACCGATACCGACACCAACCACACGGTGATGAACATCTCTGAGGTGGGCTCAGGAATCCGTCTGCGCAACCCGGATGATCCGCTGGCCACGCTTGATCGCGCCATCCAGCGCATTGACGCCCGCCGCACGCAGTTGGGCGCCGTAGCCAACCGGCTGGAATCGGTGCAGAACCTGCAGGACAGCGCCACCAGCGCCATCGCCGCCACCCGTTCACGTATTGAAGATGCGGATTATGCGACCGAAGTGTCGGCCATGACCCGCGCACAACTGCTGCAACAGGCCAGTGCCGAGATGCTGGTAAAGGCCAATAGCACGCCGGAGCTGGTGCTGGCGCTGTTACGGGGCTAGCTTTTCTCCTGAGCCCTCAGGGAAGAGGGGGGCGTGCGAACCAATCATTGCGCATTTTTTCACCACTGTACAAAACAATACAATTTCTAAGGAAGGTGCGATTTAATCGGTGGGGTTCAGTGGAGTCCTTATCTGTATTAGCCTTACCTTAGCTGAGCTGT
>NZ_CBFFRJ010000195.1:0-5975 GCF_965644225.1 Phytobacter sp. V91
GTCCAGCAATGCAACGTGTTCATCGCGCCAAGTGGAACAGTAAACACGTTCAGGAAAAACGTGCTGCTGAACAGGCTATTCGTGATGAGATGAAACAAGAAGCTCAGGCTACATACCACACCCTCAAAGATTTAGATCTGCAGATCGTTGTTGACCTCAGAAGTTTCACCGTGTCCGAACTGCCTGAGCCTGTTGAAATCGTATTACCTGAAACAGGTTCTCAGTCGTCATCATCCGAAGAGCAACAGCCTGTTCTGGTTGCCCCTGCACCACATACACGCACTAAATCTTCTTCAACTGCTAGAGCGGTTAAACGCGATCCTGTTAAAAGTAAGAGAAAGCAGGTTAAACCTCGTCAAAGTAATGTGTTCAAGCGTTTCACCCTACTGGTGGTTGAATATATAAGAGAGAAATTCGTCTGGACCAAGAAGAAGCCGGTTCCGGTTTCAACTGATGTAGAACACGATAAGCGTATTGCTGAAAACTATGTCTTTGACGAGGTGCAGGGGATCTATGTTTCACGTTCTGAGTATGAAAAACGTGCCAGATTTAACAGTGACACTTATAGTCCAACCAAGGAGGAGATCAGACGCTTCCCAAGCCGTCAGCTTAAGCCCGAACAACCAGATAGCGCTCTGGACTACATACCTACGCTTTCGGGGGATAGAAAACCGCCTACACCACAGTTGAAACCGCCGGGTTATCATCACGATTGAATGTAAAATAAGCGATTGGATTGAACGGACGAAACATGGTATTCAATGTAGATAAATTATGTTGCTAACAGAGGTTTTATGCCAAACCCTATATCAGATACCACTATTGATTTTTATAAAAAACATGCTCATAAATGGGATGAGATAAGGCAAAAACATTTCCGCGAGAAATCTTGGATGGAGCGTTTTTTATCAGAAACCCTATCGAACGGCAATATACTTGATATTGGCTGTGGTTCTGGTAATCCGCTGGGTGGATATATAATCAATCAAGGGTATAATCTTACAGGGATTGACTCATCTTCACCATTAATTGAACTCTGCATAAAACGCCATCCTTCGCATAACTGGATTATAGGCGATATGCGCACACTATCACTGAATAAATCCTTTGATGCCATCCTTGCTTGGGACAGTTTCTTCCATCTAACTCAGGATGACCAAAGAAAAATGTTTCCTCTCTATAAGGCGCATTCTCACAAAGGAACAATGCTGATGTTTACCAGCGGTACCCATGATGGGGAAGTTATCGGAAAATTTCTTGGTGATGACCTATACCATGCCAGCTTATCGCCGGAAGAATATCGCAGCCAGTTAGATAATAATGGTTTTGATATTATTGATCATATAGAAAATGATCCCAGCTGTGAAAGAACGATATGGTTAGCAAAGTCTCGATGAAATTTACATCGGATAAAAAGCCGATATTATTCGGCTTTTTATTAAATGGTTAGTATTAATTATCCCTTTTTTCAATAGCATCGCGATAACGCTGTTGCTCAACAATACTCAGATTGGGATCAGACAGAACACTCCGCCCCTTCACTGCAATGTCGTAATCAATTTGGGACTGTGTTTCATATTCTTTGGTCGGTTTAAAATAATCGGATTGCTGTGCAGATGACGATGCAGAATAACCAGAATATGTTTTACTCCCAGCACAACCAAGATAAGCCAGCAGGCAGGCAAACAAGAAGAAAAATGTCCATGCGGCATTATATCCATTAACTATGTAGCCACTGCCACTCACATCTGAAAACACGCCGTGAAATCTACTGGCGTAGACAATCAGGAATGATGAGAGGACAACAGCCCTGCTTTTCCCGATAGTTAAATGCTTACGTATAAATTTTATTGTTGGCACTAGCGTGACCGCAAACAGCCCAAGAGCAGCAAATACCAGCCATACAGGAAACAGCCCGTATTTTTGCGTAGTGTTTTGCGAGACCATCACCAGCGACAGCACCAAGAAGGCGTTAAGTAGAAAAAGCCCCAATGCCATCGATACCTTTACGTTCTTTGATGCCTTCCTGATAAACAGCACCGGTGCCAATGATGGTATGTTCATCAGCAGACCAATGAAAAACACCCAATAGATAGTGTTCATAGCGTTCTTCCTGTAATTACCGAGCAGACCAGCCGTTATTGGTTTTCACCAGAACAATTTTGGCTTCCTCTGGTTCAGCCATCCCCTTCACGCCAGAGAAAGCATTTTTATCAACCCAGCCCGGAACGCCATCGAGTTTCCACGTATAGGTCACTTGCGTGATTTTAGCGCCATTACCCTCACTTGGTTCAGTCCAGCTTGTGATCTGAGCTACAACACGATGACCAACACAGGCACCTTCCTCACGGTTCCAAAAATCAACCTCTTGTCCTTTGTCTGTTATCTCTAATACATCAACGCTACTAAAGCCGTTAGCCTGTTGCGAAACAGTGAGAAGCCCCTGCTCAACAAGCCCATTCAGTATTTCATCACTGGCACTGTATCCGGCAGAACGATAGCCATGATTAACCTTTACTGGAAAACCTTTGTTGAAAGCAAAGTCATTGTTTTGCAGTGAGTAGCACACCTTTGATTTTGAAATTTTCGCGTTAATCGCCTTCTCAAAGTCGCCTTTCTCCCCACATCCCGCCAAAACAAGGGCTGTGCCAGCAACAAGTAAAATCTTCTTCATCTTCCTATCCATCCTGATAATCAAAAATGCTGTTATGTAGAGGTTGTCTGCAGCGCATCTGTAGTCGTTAAGGCTTGTTCTTACTGGCATAACGCAACAAAACCACCTGATTAACCAATTGATAGGATTAAATTATTTTTGTGGGCCGTCATATCGTTTGTAACGATCAAAATCAAAATAATGATAGTTAAAGACTATCATTAAATACATATTGATCGATTAAAACAATTAAAAAACCGATCGATAAGAAATTATCAATCGATGTAAACTATCAATATCAATTTATCGATCTGCAATACCGATCATTTTCTTGCTAGATGAATCGATACTGGATAAAGTGAACAGAAGGCTCACTGGACCGTTTATACGCTGGTTTGTAGGGATAGAACGAAACCCTATGACCAACAGCCAGCACTGCCCTATGGCCCTTTCTTGGCCTTTATTAATGCAACATCAGGGAAAACAAAAGTGAAGGATGCCGTTAGCTGATTAGATAGAAAAAATCATAGGCTTCTGATAAGCGACTTTCTTCACCACTAATTAACATGACCTATTTCAATGGACAGCAGCAACACAACGCTAGTCCCGGCCTCTTTACGCCTATTTTTACGTTTACTGTTTATATGGAGTTAACATGAAAAAACTGTTTATCGCTGCTCTGGTGATCCTGCCTCTTTCCGCTTGCACCACCTATGGCAACAAATCTCTGAAAGACGAAACCCAACAAACCGTAAAAACCAAAATCGTTAAAGGGAAAACGACCCAGCAAGATGTTATTAACGCATTCGGGGAACCACAAACGCGCGCTACCAATGACGGTCAGGAAATGTGGTCCTATTCCAGTATGTCAGGCGAAACTCAGCTATCTAACTACATCCCCGGTCTGGCCCTGCTGAAGAACAGCAACACCGCTCACATGAAATCCTTAGAGATCTGGTTCAAGGGGAATGTTGTTGACCGATATAATTTCAGCCAGACGGCGAGTAAGGTTTCGCGTGGACTGCTGGATTAATTTTCATAAAAAGCAACCAAATTTTGATAAAGATATATGATAGAGAGGGATTTTATCCTTCTTTATCATATACAGTTCATAATCACAAATATCGAAGACATCAGTTTTCTATCCTAAATTCAAATCATTGCCTTCTATTCATTTTTACATTATCATTTCTATTGCATATAATATCTGCGATTATGAACAATTATATTCATAAGTTTGAAATTATTATAAAGGATAGCTGATGATACCTTCTTTTGATTCACTCGTTCCTTCTTTGTCAGATTTATTAGAAAATAAAATCTCATTTCTTATTGTATTTTTAGTTATTTTGATATCTTCACTTTTATATATAAAGAAAAGGTCGGGTTCAGGTTTTTCTATAGCAAACAGATTTTTTATTTTTTGGATTGGTAGTAAAGACAAGAGTGAAAGTGAATTAATAGACGAAATAATTGACATTGAAAAATTTAATTTTCAATACAATACGCGCGCATTATCTAAAAGACAAAAAATAAACTTTGAAACATGGATAAAGAAATATGAATTAGATTTTAGAATGATATCTAAACTAAAATCAAACTTCGACATAGAAAAACTTAAAATCGCCAAAATAAATAAAATAATTCCCACAGTGCTATTTATAGCAATGTTTATCCCTTTTATTATAGGGTTTGAGACTTTTATTATTGCAGTAAAGCCTGCCGGACTAATAAATATCAATGATACGGGGTGGTTTTGGTTCAATAAAAATGAAGCTTTGCAATATAAATTTTTAGGCTCTACTAAGAACGCATGGGTTATCACACCTGAATCATGCAGCAATAAAGAAAAAATAAAAATAGAACTCCATAAAGACACAATTGACACTATATGTGAATCTTTTAGCAGCAAACGAAGTTTAGATTACATAGACAAATTAATCGCAAAACAACGTACTTTTTTTGGAGCAGTCACAACTTTTTTAGCAATTACAATGTTAGTTATATTCAAAATAACCATATCGCTATTAACAACATATGATGCTCGAAGGATGGTTTTTTTTAAGGTTAAACGATACAGAAAAAAAAGAATATGATATAGTCGGGTAATCTTTCCATAGAGCCTATTATATCTTATAAAAGGCTCTATAGGACATTATTTATAATTCGCTACAATATAAATGCCAACACAAGAATCATTAATCTCTGAGATTTGATCACCAATGTTAGCGTGGTTCATAATGTTGCCAGATGCTCTAAGTTCGCAGGGAATATTTTTAGTAAGTCAGCGCATTAGTGCGTTCAGTTCATCTTAGGAAAATGTTTTATGAGTTTACTCATTATTCATCACCATCAATTTCATCCCAATCTAATGGTTCTTCTGGTGCAGCAAGGGTTACACTATCCACAAGGTTCTGCTTTTTTATACCTTTGCGCTTCATTGCCCCTTGAGACTTTTTAGCCTGTAATCTGGCGATTAACACATCGATGTCTTCTTGACTATTTACATCTTGAATGGCTGACTCAATAGACCTACGCTTATCTTCATTTTTAGTATAGTCTCCTCCGCTATGAGTAACGCTTTCATCTCGTTCAATCTCTATCGTTTCTTTCTTTTTTCTAATCTCAGAAACAAAGCGATCCCTATCACCGTTGAAAACAATTGCAGGGTTTATGAAATACCAGTTTTTTTCATTAGTTTTAGCAATAATACGTTTCTCGATTAGTTCCTTTATCCCCCGGTAAAAGATAGATTCAGATAAGACAAAATGATCTATCTTTTCCGCAAGAGACATTGCCTTTTTACAGCTCAGGTAAAAATGATCTTTACCTATCGCATCCTGATAAATACGTAAAAAGATAAAAAATACTTTGTATGCTGTTTTCGTGAGATCAAAGTAGGCTTTTATTTGTGATGTATAGAGTTTGATGAACTCTTCTTTATCAACCTCTTGTGTATGCACAATATTAGCAAAGTAGCTTCGACTAGCATCTTTTCTTTCGATAAGTTCAGTTCCCCTTGAAACAGTCAGATTTTTCTTTCTTGTCTCAATCTTTAGTTCTGTCTCAAAGCAAAATGGGTTTAAGCCCAAATCCAAGTCAACTTCCATTTCTTTAATCATATTATCACCTTTTATTATTTTATTTATAATAAAGTAAATACCATGCATTAAATAGATATCAAGTTTTTTGCATGTTTTTTTGCGAAAATATTTTATAAATCGCAAGTTTTCCAGTGACGATGATTTAAGGAAGGTGCGATTTAATCGTCAGTTATGAGAACATAAGGCTTTCTTTGCCATAGATTTTTCACGATGCCCGC
>NZ_CBFFRJ010000196.1:0-5903 GCF_965644225.1 Phytobacter sp. V91
CGGGCATCGTGAAAAATCTATGGCAAAGAAAGCCTTATGTTCTCATAACTGACGATTAAATCGCACCTTCCCTAAATCGGCTTCCATTCCGCCCGGTAAAGCAAAACTGATATTTACCCTGTCCATAAAAGAAATAATGCAGGCAATAAGAACCGGGGCAATAATTCGCCACCAGCGTGTGCCGGGTATTTTATTATTCATATTTTTCTCTCTGTCGCCGAGGATAGAAAAAACCAGGGTAAGAAATTACGCAATTACATTGGGCAACGGTTCCTGCGCAAACCAGGCTTCGACGTTAGCATAAACGACATCGCTCATTTTCTGGCGGGTCTCATGGGTGGCGCTGGCCACGTGAGGTTGCAGTACAACATTGTCGAGGGCAATCAGTTCTGCCGGAACGTTGGGTTCATCTTCGTACACATCGAGTGCGGCCCCGGCGATAACACCTTTTTGTAACGCGCTGATAAGCGCGCGTTCATCCACCAGCGAACCGCGGGCGATGTTGATAAGCCATGCGTGTTTCGGCATCACGTTAAGAACGGTAGCGTCAATCAGTTTATGGTTTTCCGCCCCGGCGGATGCGGCAATCACCAGAAAATCACTCTCATGGGCCAGGGTGTGCAAGTCCGCGCACCACTGGTAGTCGAGTCCGGCAATTTTCTGCCGGTTGTTATACAGGATTTCCATATCAAAACCGCTGGCGCGACGGGCAATAGCCTGACCGATATTCCCCATCCCAAAGATCCCAATACGTTTGCCGCTGACCTGGGTCGCCAGCGCAGGCGCTGACTTAAGCCAGCGTCCTTCACGAACAAATTTGTCGCCCTGACAGAGCTGGCGGGCACCAGCCAGCAGCAGCCCCATCGCCAGATCGGCCACGCCCTGAGTCAGCACGCCGGACGTAATGGTGACCTGAATATTGCGCGAACGGGTGTAATTCAGATCCACCGCATCAGTGCCGACGCCAAACAGGGCAATCAGCCCCACCTGCGGCAGCGCCTCAAGAACCTGATTGCTGACGCCAATATCACCGCGCGTTACCACCACCTGAATGGAGTCGCCAACCTCCTGCAGAAAGGCAGCGGCGTCCGGCTGCTCGTAAAGACGGTGAACCCTAAACGCGCTGGAGAGTTTATCCAGCAGGCTGTCCACAACAGGGGCAATCAGCAGAACGGTGCGGGGGGTTTGTGTATTCATAGTATTACCTGTTTGAAAGTTTCAGTACGTCAGATGCGTATTATCAAACGGGTTTTTGGCAGGTAATTTTGCGATCCAGGTCACGCAGAATCGTGTTAAAAAAGCGTGTTACCTTCTGCGTGATCGATATGGACAAATCGGCTCTGTTCCCCTGACGGCTGTCGACATTAGCACAACAAAACGCTAACAATCTGAGCTCGCCTGTTCGGCTCAGATTGTCTCGCCCATCGACAGGCGAAAATGGAGATCGACTTTTTCTATGGTTGGTAATCCTTTGATTTTTTTGATGATGATTTCAGTTGCCACTTTCCCCATTTCGTAACGTGGCGTCAGAACACTCGCAAGACGAGGGCTGATGATCTGCCCGATCTCCAGACCATGGAATCCGGCAATCGCCAGTTCAGAGGGGACTTTTATACCGCTCGCAAGGCATTCCTGTAACACCCCTACCGCCAGGTCATCATTGGTGCACAAAATACCGTCCATATCAGCATACATCTGGCGGGCCAGGGTCATCATGCCGGTACCAATCGAGACCGAAGAGACCTTATTGGGCGCGATACGTCCCACCGGTAAGCCCTGGGCTTCCATGGCCTGACAGTAGCCACTGTAGCGCTGTTCATCACGCACATCGGACATGGAGCCGAAGTAGATAATGCGTCTCTTGCCGCTGGCCAGCAGCATGGTGGTCATATCAAAGCCCGCCTGCACATTATCGAACCCCACGTTGATACGGTCCGGGTTCGCCGACAGGCCCATCACTTCGGCAATGGGGATTCTGGCGGCTTTCAGGTATTTCTCCGCCCGCAGGCTGTGCACGGATTCGGTCAGCAGCAACCCCTTAACCTTAAAAGCCAGTACCGTGGCAATCTGCTCTTCCTCGCGCTGGCTGTCATAATCGTAGTTGACCACCAGCGTCTGATAGCCCTGCGCGGCGGCCACGGACTCAATACCGGCAAGCAGGTCAGCAAAGATCTGATTATTAAAAGAAGGGATAAGAACACCGATGCGCGGCAGGCTGTTAGCCGACATTGCCGGGTTATCCGGATCAGGCTGGTAACCGACCTCCGCAATCACGCTGGCGATGCGCTCTGCGGTATCAGGCTTCACCCGCTCCGGGGTTCGCAGATAGCGACTGACCGTCATTTTAGTGACCCCCGCCAGCGCCGCGATATCATGTAATGTAATTCGTTGTGGTTTCATTGTTGATACCTGTTCTGACGCCTGCGCAAGCCTGACATTATGCCCCGTGTTACCTAAAAAGAGAATTGCCAGAACGCGCATGGCAACGCGGTTAGCGCCTGAATTACCCCGTATTTTCCATCCAGGTTCACACTAAAGGTAACCCCTTTTCGTAACATGGATTTGAGTGATCTTCATCACAGTTTGACCCTGATAAAAACCGTGAGATAGACAGCACATCATCAGGGCAGGAAATAACAATGAACGATCTTTTTAGTTTAAACGGCAAACGTATTTTAATTACCGGTTCAGGTCAGGGGATCGGTTTTGTGATGGCTCAGGGGCTGGCGCAATATGGCGCGGAAATTATCATCAACGATATTTCCGCCGAGCGTGCAGAGCAGGCGGCAATGAAATTACGTGATGAAGGTGCAACCGCCTGGACCTCAGTATTTAATGTCACTGATGCACAATCCGTTGAGAAAGCCATCGACGATATCGAAAATAATATTGGCGCCATCGACGTGTTATTTAATAACGCCGGAATTCAACGCCGTCACCCTTTTACCGAATTCCCGGTTGAAGAGTGGAATGCCGTTATCGCCGTCAACCAGACGGCCGTCTTTTTGGTCTCCCAGGCCGTCGCCAAACGCATGATGACGCGTAAGCAGGGCAAAATCGTCAATATTTGCTCCATGCAAAGCGAACTGGGCCGCGACACCATCACCCCGTATGCCGCAGCAAAAGGAGCGGTGAAAATGTTGACGCGTGGGATGTGCGTTGAACTGGCGCGATACAATATTCAGGTAAATGGCATCGCCCCTGGCTATTTCCAGACGGCGATGACTCAGGCGCTGGTGGATGACAAAGCTTTTACTGACTGGCTGTGTAAACGCACCCCTGCCGCCCGCTGGGGCAACCCGGAAGAGCTGGTCGGCGCCGCGGTGTTCCTCTCTTCAAAAGCATCCAACTTCGTCAACGGGCATCTGCTGTTCGTGGACGGCGGCATGCTGGTGGCAGTGTAAGGAGCCGATGATGGCAGGTCAGTGCGTAATTTTAATGGGCGTCTCCGGCACCGGAAAATCGACGGTGGGGATGGCGCTGGCCCAGGCAATGCAGGCCAAATTTATCGACGGGGATGATCTCCATCCCCGACACAACATCCGCAAAATGGCCTCGGGCCAGGCGCTCAACGATGACGACAGGCAACCATGGCTGGAGCGCATATCGGATGTAATTTTCAGCCTTGAGCAGAAAAATGAGTCCGGCGTGCTGGTCTGCTCGGCGTTAAAAAAACGCTATCGCGACCTGCTGCGGCGGGGCAATAACAATGTGCGTTTTCTGTGGCTGAAAGGAGATTACGCCTGCGTGCTGGACAGGATGCGCCAGCGTCAGGGACATTTTATGCCTGAAGCCCTGCTGCAAAGTCAGTTCGCGGCGCTGGAGCTGCCGGCGGAAGACGAAGTGGACATTATTGCTGTTGATATCGCGCCCCCTGTCGCCACCCTCGTCGCACAAAGCCTTTCACTGTTACAAAACCATGTTAAGCAGGATGTTGCCGTATGATTATTGATAACCTGACCGCCGCTGCCGTTAACCCGATTTATCCGGCTATTATTCGCCAGACTTTACAAGCCATTATCGACAAAGCGCCCCATTCGCTGCCTGCCGGGAAATATCCGTTGCAGGGTGACAGCGTGTTCTTTTCGGTCGTTGAAGGCCATACGCGAGCGCTCGCCGAACAGCGCCCGGAATTTCACCGTCAGTACATTGATATTCATATTGTGCTGGCGGGTCTTGAGGTGGTAGGTGCCGGGGTAACCGGCCTGCCGCTGGATTTGAGCGAGCCGTTTAATACCGCCTTCGATCTGGGCTTTTGTCAGCATATCGCCAGCGAAACGCTGATCCACCTGCAACCAGAAGAGCTGGCGATTGTTTTCCCTCTGGAACTGCACCGCCCGATGTGCACTCTCGACGCACCGGCAGCACTGCGCAAAATCGTGGTGAAAATCGACGCAGCACTTCTCACCGCGTAACCCATAAAAAAGTCCCGCACGACGGCGGGACTATTCTCTCAGGGCGACCGGGATCAGTTATCCAGCTCACTCATGTTTTTCACCTGGTCGCGGTTAATCTGCTCGGTTTTTCCCGTCTCCGCATTTTCATAGGAAACCAGCCCCGTATCTTCATCAACCTGTGGCTTGCCATCGGTCACAATGGTTTTGCCATCAGTGGTTTTTAGCGCCTGGTTTGACGAGCAACCTGCAACGGTAAACAGCGTGGCGGCAGCAAAGATGGACATTAATAGTCGTTTCGATCGCATGGTGTTCTCCCCTGCTTTCAGATGGATTAGATTACATACCTCACTATTTTAGTTTAACGTCCTGAAATTTTATGAAAATACAGAAGGTTCCGAGAGCGGGCATCGCGGCAAGCCGATGCCCGTAGCTGAGACGTTACGGCTTAAGCTCCAGAATTGAGCTCATCATTATGTGGTTAATGTTGCTCATGACTTCATAGTAGCGGGTTGTTTCTTCGCCACCCGTTTTAGGGTTGCGCCATTTCTCGCGGTTCTGTTTTTCAAACTCCTTCAGCAAATCTTTTTGTTCACTTGCCGATTCTGCGTGAATAAAGGCTGCATAAATTTTGCTGGCGGCATCCAGGTTTTGCTGGAGTTCAGGAGAATTGAAATGCGCAGTTATTTCTGGCGGCTGATAACGTGACTCCCTGATACGCATATTTTTGCTGTAGTCAGCTGACGGAGAAAATTCATTATCG
This sequence comes from Phytobacter sp. V91, assembly GCF_965644225.1. Taxonomy (NCBI): domain Bacteria; kingdom Pseudomonadati; phylum Pseudomonadota; class Gammaproteobacteria; order Enterobacterales; family Enterobacteriaceae; genus Phytobacter; species Phytobacter sp. V91. The sequence goes on from NZ_CBFFRJ010000196.1 coordinate 5,158, forward strand.
TAATAATACTTAAAGTCCTGGATGCGGAAGATCTTGGTTTTGTAATTATCCTTCGATGTCGATGACATCGATTGTGGGAATGACTCCGTCGGGTTCAGTTCCCAATGATTTTCGAATTTATCAATAAACAGTTCGCTCCCCAGATCGTTGAACGGGCCGGTGACGGTCTGTCCATCAATTGTCAGGGTGTGAACATCGCTGTTTTCACCGGCTGGCTGTACCCCTGGCGCCAGATACTTTTGTACCACGTAAATATAACGGGTTCGGGTCGGGTTAATGAGGCCGCTCTCGCCCGAACCTGGCCAGGCGTAAAACACGCTGAAATTCACCTTTTCACCCTTTTCCAGCGTCAGCGTATGTTGACCCGCATCGAGTTTGATATTTTGCGACGCCTGCGCCGGAACCGTGATTTTTTGATCGTCGATCGAAATAGTTAATGGTTGCCCGGTAGGGTTATCAATCAGGAATTCTTTACTGTCGCCAAAGCAGGCGGTCAATGTTATGCAGGCTGCCAACAGCATGATTCTTTTAAACACGTGTTTCTCCTTGAACGTGAAAGACGGACCCATTAAACGATATGGTTTAAGGGTAAAGGATGGTCACGTGGGAGTGAAAAAGAAATTGGCTATTAAATTTAGGGGGCGGGAGATAAAAAAAGCCAGCTTACGCTGGCTTCAGACTGCTGACAAAGTCCTGGCCGTGAGGCCGGGACTTTGATCTAATTAAGTCAGTGCAATTAACGGACT
>NZ_CBFFRJ010000197.1:0-5870 GCF_965644225.1 Phytobacter sp. V91
AGATTCGCGCGACTGACTTAAAGGTCAAACCTTTCGGAGTCCCCCGGCAAAGCCGGGGGTTTACCGGACTTAATTATAGTGATTTATAACTGCAATGAATGAAAACGAAACTACAGTGTGTCACTCAGGTCGGGATATTAATGAAAGTCTACTAATAAAGAACCAACTGTTGCTTTTAATGTTACAAAATTATGACAAGGCTCCAGTTTCACGCATCAAACACTCTTCTAACTTTCGTTTTTTGCTCGAATATGCGCGATATCAAACAAACCACATAGACAGTGTGGCTAAATGTTGCAATGATTCTGCCGTGAAAGGATGTGACTATGAGCAATGCGAAGGACTTCGATGTCATTATCATTGGGGGTGGCGCGACCGGAGCCGGGATCGCTCGTGACTGCTCGCTGCGCGGCCTGCGAGTGGCGTTGGTTGAACGCCATGATATTGCCACCGGCGCAACGGGGCGTAACCATGGCTTGTTGCACAGCGGCGCACGCTACGCGGTGACCGATAACGAATCCGCCAGTGAATGTATTGCAGAAAACCGGATCCTCAAACGTATTGCTCGCCACTGTATTGAACCCACCGGCGGGCTTTTTATCACCCTCCCGGAAGATGATCTGGCCTGGCAGCAGGTGTTTATCGATGCCTGCCGCAACGCCGACATTAATGTCCAGGCCATTACCCCTGAAGAAGCGCGGCGTATAGAGCCCAGCGTCAACCCGGCACTGATCGGCGCCGTTCGCGTGCCGGACGGTACCGTTGATCCTTTTCGCTTAACCGCCAGTAATATGCTGGACGCACGCGAACATGGGGCCGTTATTCTGACCGGCCACGAAGTGCGGGGGTTGATTCGCCAGGGCGATCGGGTCAGCGGAGTGCAGCTTCTTCAGCCGCAGTCGCAGAAGTTGTATGCGATTTACGCCCCTGTAGTAGTCAATGCCGCCGGGATCTGGGGTCAGCATATTGCCGAATACGCGGATTTGCAGATTCGTATGTTCCCGGCAAAAGGGGCGCTGCTGATCCTCGAAAACCGCATTAATCAGCACGTGATCAACCGCTGCCGCAAACCCGCAGATGCCGACATCCTGGTGCCAGGCGACACCATCTCGCTGATTGGCACCACCTCAACCCATATTGATTATCGCGATATCGACAACACCAGAGTCACCGCCGAAGAAGTGGATATTCTGCTGCGCGAAGGAGAAAAACTAGCGCCGGTTATGGCGCAAACCCGCATCCTGCGCGCTTATGCCGGGGTTCGTCCCCTGGTCGCCAGCGACGACGATCCCTCCGGACGTAACGTCAGCCGCGGCATTGTGCTGCTTGATCACGCCCGGCGGGACGGCATGGAGGGCTTTATCACCATCACGGGCGGCAAACTGATGACCTACCGTCTGATGGCGGAATGGGCAACCGACGCGGTTTGTCGCAAACTGGGGAACACCCAGCCCTGTACCACCGCCACCACGCCTTTACCGGGATCTTCACACCCCACCGAGCAGACGCTGCAAAAAATTATCTCACTGCCGGCGCCCCTGCGCGGTTCAGCGGTATACCGCCACGGCGACAGAACGCCGGACTGGCTGGGCAATCATCGTCATAACCGCAGCCTGGTCTGCGAATGCGAGGCCGTCACCGCGGGTGAAATCCAGTACGCAGTGGAAAATCTTAACGTCACCTCGTTGCTGGATTTACGCCGTCGTACCCGCGTGGGAATGGGAACCTGCCAGGGGGAATTGTGCGCCTGCCGGGCGGCCGGGTTACTTGCCAGCCTGCGCGTGACCAGCGAAACACAGTCTGTTGACCAGCTATCAGCCTTCTTAAATGAGCGCTGGAAAGGGATCAAACCCATCGCCTGGGGCAATGCTCTGCGTGAAAGCGAATTCACCCGCTGGGTGTACCAGGGACTGTGCGGACTGGAAAAGGAGTCAACCGATGAAATTTGATACGGTGATTATTGGCGGCGGCCTTGCCGGGTTACTCTGCGGCATCCGCCTGCTTGAACAGGGCCAGCGTTGCGCGATTGTCAGCCGGGGGCAAAGCGCGCTCAGCTTTTCATCCGGTTCCCTCGACCTGCTGTCGCACCTTCCCAATGGTGAAGCCGTCGCTGACATCAAAACCGGCGTCGAGGCACTACAATCGATGCACAGCCCACACCCCTACGCTCTGCTCGGTGCCAGGCGGGTACGTGAAAACGCAATTCTCGCCCAAACGCTGCTGGCTGATTGTGGTCTGCACCTGCAAGGCGATGTGGACAGCGACCACCAGCGCGTCACCCCGCTGGGCACGTTTCGTCGGGCGTGGCTCAGCCCAACGGAAATCCCGCTTAAACCAGCAACGAACCTCAGCATCGGCGTGGTCGGCATCAGCGGATTTCTCGATTTCCAGCCACCGCTGGCGGCTGCTTCATTAAGAAAACGAGGCATCAATGCCAGTGCGGAAGAGATAGATTTGCCGGTGCTGGACAAACTACGCGACAACCCCAGCGAGTTTCGGGCGGTGAATATCGCCCGTCTGCTGGATAAGCCTGAAAACTTTTCAGAACTCTATCGCGCATTACTGCCCCTGAGTCGAAGCTACGACACATTGTACGTTCCTGCCTGCTTTGGTCTCGCGGACTCTGCGGTCTTTAACCAGCTAAACCAGCAGTTATCCTGCCCGATTTTTCTGCTGCCAACCCTCCCGCCTTCGGTTCCCGGCGCGCGAATGCAGCACCTGTTACAACAACGCTTTAGCCGCAGCGGCGGTGTCTGGATGCCAGGGGATGAAGTGACAGGCGCCGATATTGAACAACATCGGGTGACGAAGCTATGGACGCGTAAGCACGAAGATATTCCGTTAACCGCAGATAATGTGGTGCTTGCCAGCGGGAGTTTTTTCAGTAACGGGCTGATAGCGGATCGCACCCGCGTGCGGGAAGCGGTTTTTGCCCTGGATGTCCTGTACGGTGAAAAACGAGAGAGCTGGTATCGCGACGATGTCTTCGACGCCCAGCCCTGGCAGCAGTTTGGCGTAATAACCGATGAGCGACTGCGCGGCAAACGGGGGGGCGAAACAATACAGAATTTGTATGTTATAGGGTCCGTACTCGGCGGCTTCGACGCCGTGGCGCAGGGATGTGGCGGCGGCGTTTGCGCCGTAACGGCGCTGGCTGCCGCAGAAGAAATTGCCGCGTCAGGAGGTGGCAAATGACCACAACGCAATTTGACAGCTGCATTAAATGCACCGCCTGTACCACCGTGTGCCCGGTCAGCGCGGTTAATCCGGCCTACCCCGGTCCGAAGCAGTCCGGACCGGATGGAGAGCGCCTGAGGCTTAAAGACCCCACCCTGTTCGATGAGGCGCTAAAATACTGCACCAACTGTAAACGCTGTGAGACCGCCTGCCCGTCCGGGGTTAAAATTGGCGATATTATTCAGCGCGCCAAAGCCCAGCATGCCCCGACGTCACGCTCGTTACGTAACGCCATTCTGAGTCATACCGATTTGATGGGCTCACTCTCAACGCCTTTCGCGCCACTGGTCAATGCCGCCACGGGCCTTACTCCGGTCCGTCATTTACTGGATGCCGCGCTCAAAATCGACCATCGCCGCACTCTGCCTAAATATGCCATGGGCACCTTTCGCCGCTGGTATCGCTCCGTCGCCCAGGAGCAAAAAAACTTTACGCAGCAGGTGGCGTTCTTTCACGGCTGCTATGTGAATTACAACAATCCGCAGTTAGGTAAAGATATGCTGAAGGTGCTCAATGCCATGGGCATCGGCGTGCAGTTGTTGCAGCGGGAAAAATGCTGTGGCGTGCCGCTCATCGCCAACGGCTATATTGAGAAGGCCAAAAGGCAGGCGGAATATAACCTGCATGCGATTGAGCAACGGGTTAATGACGACGGGCTTCAGGTGATCGCCACCTCATCGACCTGCACTTTTACCTTGCGCGATGAATATCCGCACCTGCTGGATGTCGATAATCAGCATCTGCGTCAACACATTGATCTGGCGACGCGTTGGGTCTGGCGTCAACTGGCGCAGGGCCGGGAGCTGCCCCTGCGTGAACTACCGCTAAAAGTGGTCTATCACACGCCCTGCCATATGGAGAAAATGGGCTGGACGCAATATACCCTCGAGCTGTTGCGACGCATCCCCGGCCTTGAACTCACCGTGCTGGACTCGCGCTGCTGCGGTATTGCAGGCACTTACGGGTTTAAAAGCGAGAACTATCCGACATCACAGGCCATCGGCGAGCCTCTGTTCCGCCAGATTGAAGAGAGCGGCGCCGACCTGGTTGTCAGCGATTGCGAAACCTGTAAATGGCAGATAGAGATGTCCACCAGCAAGCGTTGCGAACATCCTTTCACCCTGCTGGCGCAGGCGCTAAGCTGAACTAAAAATGCCAGCCGGACGCCACGGCTGGCAGTAAACTTTATATATTTTCTGTTACGGTACAATCCTGCCTATATTGCACGACGCGGCGCCAGTATTATTTAAAAAACCCCAGTCAAGAGCAATATTCCTATAAATCCATAATACCTTCTTCAGTCACACATTGCCTGTTGCGTCTGTGTCTTAATGCGATGTGTTTTTAACAGAATCACTCATTCTCTTAATGGTTAAATGGAATGTCGTCGAATGGATTCGAAAAATATAATTAGCGGGATCGCTGGATTGTTTTTCTCTTTTTCCTGCATTGCCAGCCCACCGATTCAGTCTGCAACGGGTAACACCCAAATCGACCAGACCCCTGACGGGGTGGCGGTTATCAATATCGCGCCGCCGAATCAGGCGGGTATCTCCCACAATCAGTATCACCAGTTCAACGTTGAACAGCAGGGTGCGGTTCTGAATAACGCCGCCGGGCAGTCGGCGCAGACGCAGCTGGCAGGCAACATCGCGGCCAACCCTAATCTGGCTGGCGGGGCGGCGGCAGGGATTGTCAATGAAGTCGTCTCGGCGAATCGTTCGCAATTGCAGGGCTATCTTGAAGTGGGCGGAAAGGCGGCAAGCGTGGTGGTCGCCAACCCTTACGGCATAACCTGTGATGGCTGCGGTTTTATCAATACGCCGCATGCCGTCGTGACCACCGGCAGGCCAGAATGGGGCGAGAGCGGGGAATTAAAGGCCCTGGCGGTGCAACAGGGCGATATTCTGCTGCAGGGAAAAGGGCTGGACGCCACTCAGAGCGACAAACTGGCCCTGATTACCCGCGCGGCGCAGATTAATGCGCAGCTCCGCGCGCGCGATACCACGGTGATCCTCGGCAGCAATCGCGTAACCTCTGAAGGGCAAATCATTCCGCTGGCGACGGCGGAAAGCATCCCTGAAGTGGCGATTGATACCGGCGCGCTGGGAGGGATGTACAGCAACAGCATCAGACTGGTCGCCAGTGAAAAAGGCGTGGGTGTCAACCTGGCTAACCTGACGGCCGTTCAGGGTGATATTTCGCTGCAGAGTAATGGTCAACTGGTGCTGAACAACACCGCTGCTAAGGGTGATTTGCGGGTTCAGTCTGAAGAGATCATCTTAGAAGGAAGCCACCCGGCGCGGGGGGATATTCAGCTGTCTGCTGATTATTTTCAGGCAGAAGAGGCCAGGGTTCAGGCGGGGCATGATCTTAATATACTGGCGGATTTTTACAGCTATAGCAGTATTTATCATGCAGAAAATAATATTAATGCTACCAGCAGAGATATATTCAGCTATAGCGATAGCTGGAAAAGTGGCAACGATATTATTATTCAAGGCGGTCTTTATAGTTATGAAAGCAACTTCACCGCCGGTAACAATATCATAATTCAACCTAAGGAAGGTGCGATTTAATCGGTGGGGTTCAGTGGAGTCCTTATCTGTATTAGCCTTACCTTAGCTGAGCTG
>NZ_CBFFRJ010000198.1:0-5778 GCF_965644225.1 Phytobacter sp. V91
TGAGTCCGGTACAATACCGAACTCAGGCCATGTCAGCCGCCAGTTAAAAAAGTGTCCAATATGTGGGGTTCACTTCATGCTGGCGGCCTCACACTCAGCACCTGACGACACATCAGTGTTTAATCATCACATGCCTGATGACGGTATAGTCCTCAAGACCGTAGACCGACATATCCTTGCCGTAGCCTGACATTTTCTGTCCGCCGTGGGGCATTTCGCTGACCAGCATAAAGTGGGTGTTAACCCAGGTGCAGCCGTATTGCAGGCGGGCGCTGAGTCGGTGCGCCCTGCCCACATCTTTGGTCCATACCGATGAGGCCAGCCCATATTGCGAATCATTGGCCCATTCCAGCACCTGATCTTCATCGTCAAACAGCGTCACGCTGACCACCGGGCCGAAAACCTCCCGCTGCACAATGGCATCCTCCTGCTTCGCCCCGGCAATCAGAGTGGGCTCGTAGTAATAGCCCGCGCCGCTGCCTTTTTTCCCGCCGGTGACCACGCTGATATGGGCCAGCGCTTTGGCGTCCTCCACCGCTTTGCTCACACGGGCCAGATGGGCCTCAGAGCTTAGCGGCCCAAGCTCGGTGGACTCATCTTCCGGCGCGCCCATTTTCAGGCTGGCAACCGCAGCGCCCAGTTTTTCAACCAGCGCCGCATAAATCCCCTTCTGGGCATAAATACGGCAGGCCGCGGTACAATCCTGCCCGGCGTTGTAAAAACCGAAAGTGCGTACCCCTTCCACCACGGCATCAAGATCGGCATCATCAAACACAATCACCGGCGCTTTGCCCCCCAGCTCCATATGGGTCCGTTTAATCGACGGCGCAGTGTGGCTGATAATATGCTCCCCGGTGGCAATGGAGCCGGTCAGGGAGACCATGCGCACTTTTTCATGCCCGGTCAGCGGATCGCCCACGGTTTTTCCTCGCCCGAAGAGCACATTGAGTACACCTGCGGGGAAAATATCTTTTGCCAGCTCTGCCAGCTTCAGCGCGGTGAGCGGGGTGATTTCTGAAGGTTTGATCACCACACAGTTGCCTGCCGCCAGCGCCGGACCCAGCTTCCAGGCCGCCATCATCAGCGGGTAGTTCCAGGGCGCGATGGATGCCACTACCCCCACCGGGTCACGGCGGATCATCGAGGTGTGTCCCTCAAGATACTCCCCGGCCGCCAGGCCATTCAGCGTGCGGGCAGCACCGGCAAAGAAGCGGAACACATCCACCACCGCCGGTATTTCATCGTTCAGCGCGCAGTGCAGCGGTTTGCCGCAGTTTAGTGATTCCAGCCCGGCCAGGGTTTCGGCATTATCTTCGATCACCTGTGCCAGTTTCAGCAGACATTCCGCCCGCGCTTTCGGGGTGGTCTGGCCCCAGCTTTTGAACGCATCATCTGCCGCCATCACGGCAGCATTTACCTGCGCGGCAGAAGCCTCGGCAATCTCCAGCAACACCTCGCCGGTGGCCGGATTGTACACGGCCTGCTTTTCTCCCTCGCCGAAGACCAGTTCACCATTGATCAATAGTTGATGTTGCATAGCGCTATCCTTATTAAGTTGTCAGTTATTTGCCGGACCGGCAACGGTCTCGCCATCGCGGGTGAGCCACCACGCCCCGAGGATCGGTAGCGCCGTAGCCAGCATCACCAGCAGCGCCACCACATTGGTTACCGGTACATCACGCGGGCGGCCCAGCTGGTTTAACAGCCACAGCGGTAGGGTGCGCTCGTGGCCAGCAGTAAAGGTGGTAACGATAATTTCATCAAAGGATAAGGCAAAGGCCAGCATTCCACCGGCCAGCAGCGCCGATCCCAGATTGGGCAGCACCACATAACGAAATGTCTGCCACGTGTTGGCCCCCAAATCCATTGAGGCTTCGACAAGGCTCCACGACGTCCGGCGAAAACGGGCGATGACGTTGTTAAACACCACCACCACGCAGAAGGTCGCATGCCCGGTCACAATCGTAAAAAATCCCGGTTCCAGATTGACCGTCTTAAACGCCGTTAACAACGCCAGCCCGGTCACAATGCCCGGTAGCGCGATGGGTAACAGCAGCAGCAGTGAAATCGCGTTGCGGCCAAAAAATTCACTGCGCCAGAGAGCCATTGCAGCAAGCGTGCCAAGGATCAGCGCAATCAGCGTCGCCAGCGCAGCAATCTGAAGTGACAGTGTCACTGAATCAAGTATATCCCCCCGAGCAGCAGCAATGCTGAACCACTTGAGCGTCAGTCCCTGCGGGGGAAAGCTAAACGCCGCATCCTCGGTATTAAAAGCATAGATGGCGATGATCAATAACGGGAAATGGAGAAAGATAACCCCGCCCCATGCCGCCGCTTTGAGTAACCAGGGTGCTCTGTCAGAGTGCATCGAACGCTCCCAGACGTTTCACAAACGACAAATAGAGTGCAATCAACAGGATGGGAACCAGCGTAAAGGCGGCGGCCATCGGCATATTGCCAATCGCGCCCTGCTGGGAATAGACCATATTGCCAATAAAGAAGCCCGGCGGGCCAACCAGTTGCGGGACAATAAAATCCCCGAGGGTCAGCGAGAAGGTAAAAATCGACCCCGCCGCCACACCAGGGATCGCCAGCGGCAGAACCACATAGCGGAAGGTTTGCCGTGGGCGCGCACCAAGATCGGCTGAAGCCTGAAGCAACGACGGCGGCAGACGCTCAAGGGCCGCCTGTATCGGCAGGATCATAAACGGCAGCCAGATATAGACGAACACCAGAAATCGCCCCAGCCCCGAGGTCGACAGCGTATTGCCGCCGATCCCCGGCAGCGTCAGGACCGCAGTCAACAGCGGCTCCAGCCCCAGATGCCCCAAAAACCATTGCGCCACGCCATCTTTTGCCAGTAATAGCGTCCAGGCATAGGCTTTGACGATATAGCTCGCCCACATCGGCAGCATCACCGCAATGTAGAAAAAAGCTTTCCACTTGCCATGGGTATAGCGCGCCATAAACCAGGCCATCGGGAAAGCCAGCACCGCGCTGGCAAGGGTTACCGCTATTGCCATCGTCAGGGTGCGCACAATGATGTCGTAATTCGCCGGATTGAACAGCGCCTGAAGATTAGCGAGGGTGAGATCCGGCGTCACCGTCATGGTGAAGTCGTCAAAGGTGTAAAACCCCTGCCACAGCAGCGTCAGCAACGATCCAAAGTAGACGATGCCGAACCACATCAACGGCCCGAGCAACAACAGGAACAGCCCCAGCGATGGCCAGCGCCAGAAGAAGCGACTCAGACCGCTGTGCGACGACTGCGTCGCCATAGATGCCTGCATATCATGACACTCCCTGTAAACGCACCATCGCCTCGCGCGACCAGGAGACCTGCACGCGTTGTCCGGGAGTGAGTGAATCCGGCAGCAGAGCGTCGGAGAGATTCGGCTGGGTGACCAGCAGTTTTTCACCACCCTCAAGTTTCAGCTCAAAGCGCGTTGCCGCCCCCTGATACTGCACCGCCTGCACCTGCGCCTGAACCTCAATCTCACCGGGCTGGTTTAAACGGATATGCTCCGGGCGCAGCGAAAATGTCCCCTGCATGGCGCACAGCTTCCCGGCAAGCTGAGCATCAAACACATTAGAGGTGCCAACAAACCCGGCGACAAAAGGCGTGCGCGGGCGCAGATACAGTTCACGCGGGGTATCCACCTGCTCAATTTTGCCGTTGTTAAACACCGCGACCCGATCGGACATCGACAGCGCTTCCCCCTGATCGTGGGTGACAAAAATAAAGGTGATCCCGAGATCCTGTTGAAGTTTTTTCAGTTCAAACTGCATCTGTTCACGCAGTTTTAGATCCAGTGCGCCAAGGGGTTCATCCAGCAGCAGAACTCTGGGCTGATTAACCAGCGCCCGGGCAATGGCCACGCGCTGGCGCTGGCCGCCTGAGAGTTGCGAAGGTTTACGGGCGTGGACAAAATCAAGCGCCACCTTCTCCAGTGCTTCACGAGCGAGACCATGGCGCTTTTTTTTCTCCACCCCTTTGACCATCAGACCATAAGCGACGTTGTCGAGGATCGACATATGCGGAAACAGCGCGTAATCCTGAAAGACAGTATTAACGTCACGTTCCCAGGGCGGCAGTTCACTGGCTTCCCGGCCAAAAATACGGATAACTCCGCCGCTCAGTTGTTCAAAACCCGCGACCAGACGCAGACAGGTGGTTTTGCCGGAGCCGGATGGCCCCAGCATAGATAAAAATTCTCCGTCGTTGACCACCAGACTGACGCCGTCCACCGCGCGTACGTCACCGTACAACCGTGAGACATCCTGAAATTCTACCGCGTAGGTCATGCGTCACTCCCGACCAGTTAACGTCCACCCATAATGGCAATGTAATCCTGCGTCCAGCGGCTGTAGGGGACATATTTCCCGCCCTCGGCGACCGGCGTTTTCCAGAAGGCGATTTTGTCGAAGAAGGCATAACCATTGGTTTCGCATCCTTTCTCACCTAACAACTCGCTGGCTTTACATCCCTGGGGCACTACCGGCAACGAGCCAAACCAGGCCGCGACATCCCCTTGGACTTTCGGCGTTAGCGACCAGTTCATCCACTTATAGGCACAGTTCGGGTGTTTAGCCTGGGCATGCAGCATGGTGGTGTCGGCCCAGCCCGTTACGCCCTCTTTCGGAAAAACAGTGGCAATGGGCTGGTTTTCCCCTTTCAGGGCATTGGCCTGATAAGGCCAGGCACTGGAGGCAACCACGCCTTCGTTTTTGAAATCACTCATCTGCACCGTGGTGTCATGCCAGTAACGGTGGATCAGACTGTGCTGATCGCGCAGCACTTTAAGCACCGCCTGATACTGCGCTTCGGTGAGCTGGTAGGGATCTTCAATCCCCAGTTGCGGCTGGGTGGCTTTGACAAATAAGGCCGCATCGGCGATATAAATCGGCCCGTCATACGCCTGCACGCGCCCAAGGTTAGTTTTGCCGTCCGGCAGATCCTGTTTGACAAACACCACCGCCCAGCTGTCCGGTGGGGTCGGGAAGGTTTTACTGTTGTACATCAGCAGGTTTGGTCCCCACTGATAAGGCGTACCGTAGACTTTACCGTCCACATTGAACCAGTCGCCTTTTACCAGGCGCGAATCGAGGGTATTCCAGTTGGCGATAAATTTGGTGTTGATCGGCTGAACCCGTTTACCCATGATCAGGCGCAGTGAAGCATCACCTGAGGCCGTCACCAGATCGTAACCGCCTTTCGCCATCAGACTGACCATTTCGTCAGACGTGGCGGCAGTTTTGACATTAACCGCACAGCCGCTCTCTTTCTCAAAGGCCGTGACCCAGTCATAAGCCTTATCCGTTTGCCCGCGTTCGATATACCCCGGCCAGGCAATGATATCCAGCCGCCCTTCTCCTTTGCCGATCTCAGCAGGTTCAGCAGCCTGGGCCGTGGCGATAGTCATGCCCAGCGCACCAAGGCAGCTCAGGGCAAATTTCTTGCTCATAGGTTTACTCCTGTCGCAATAAAATGAGCGGCCGCCCTGCCGTAAAAATATGTCCTTTTTTAAAAGTAGACGCCGGGCAGATAGCCCGACTCCCCGCCTTAAGAAATTTCGCGATGTTGTGACCGACAACGCACTGTATTAATTGCCGGTAAGGCCAGTGCGTTCTCTTTTGGAGTATAGACAAGGGGTTAGCGGGATGGAGACCATTCGGGGAAGCTATGCATATTTCATATGAATGTATTAAGGAAGGTGCGATTTAATCGGTGGGGTTCAGTGGAGTCCTTATCTGTATTAGCCTTACCTTAGCTGAGCT
>NZ_CBFFRJ010000199.1:0-5753 GCF_965644225.1 Phytobacter sp. V91
TACAGCTCAGCTAAGGTAAGGCTAATACAGATAAGGACTCCACTGAACCCCACCGATTAAATCGCACCTTCCTTAGTCTGATTATCCTGGTGCTTTTTTTCAGTCTGAGCTCACCCTTTTTCTTTAATACTGAAAACCTGATGACCATTGCATTACAAACTTCGGTCATTGGCATCATGGCAATTGGCGTGACCTTTGTCATTATCACCGCCGGGATCGATCTCTCTCTTGGCTCGGTGGTGGCGTTTTCCGGGGTGGCGGTGGGGATTTGCGCCACCTTAGGTTTGCCTTTACCCATCTGCATTTTGGGCGGCGTGCTGGCCGGGGGACTGTGTGGCTATGTCAATTCACTGCTGGTCACCAAAGCCACTATTCCGCCGTTTATTGCCACCCTCGGGCTGATGATGTCGGTACGCGGCATCAACATGGTGATGACCGACGGCCGGGCTATTTATTTCTCTGATTATCCGTCGTTCAAATTGTTAGCCCAGGGACGCTTATTTGATGTCCTGCCTTATCCGGTTTTTTATCTCGTCATCGTGGCGCTGATTGCGGGCTATATCCTGAAAAAAACGGTCATTGGGCGCTACGTCTATGCCGTGGGCAGCAATGAAGTCGCCGCTCATCTCTCCGGGATTAAAGTCCAGCGCGTCAAAATATTTGTCTACTCCTTCTGCGGTCTGCTTACCGGTGTGGCCGGGGTGATCCTCGCCTCGCGGCTCAACTCCGGTCAACCGACGGTGGGGGTAGGCTATGAGCTGGAAGCGATCGCCGCGGTGGTGATTGGCGGCACCAGCCTGATGGGGGGCATTGGCACCATCGGCGGCACCATTATCGGCGCATTCATTATGAGCGTTCTGAAAAATGGCCTCAACCTGATGGGTGTTTCGCAGTTCTGGCAGATGGTTGCCATGGGGGTTGTGGTAGTTGCAGCGGTATACCTCGACACATTACGCAAAAAATTACGTTGACGCTTACCCTCCCGATTTTCGGGACCCTGACGCCCAGGCTGTTGCCGGGCGTTAACTCAAAATGGAGCATAAAAATGAGAACCCTGAATGTTGTCTATGCGTTATCCCTGCTGGCTTGCGTGACAACCAGCGCGCTGGCGAAAGATTTAACCCTGCCGGTGGTCAGTAAAGGCTTCCAGCACGAATTCTGGCAGACCGTGAAGATGGGAACGGAAGCGGCGGCCAAAGAGCTGGGGGATAAGACCAGCTACGTTGGCCCGGCAGATGAAACCCAAATTGCCGAACAGATCCAACTGGTGGAAAACGCGATGGCACGCAAGCCTGATGGCCTGCTGCTCGCGGCACTTGACGCCAATGCGCTGGCCCCGCTGGTGGAAACGGCCCATTCACGGGGGATCAAAGTGGTGACCTTTGACTCTGGCGTGAACTCTGAAATTCCGGTCAGTTTTGTCGCGACCAATAACCGTAAAGCCGGGGCGCAGGCTGCGGATGCCCTGGCTGAACTGATCAATAACAAAGGCAAGGTGGGGATTATCGCCCACGTGGCGGGGACATCATCGGCGATTGAACGCTCTGAAGGTTTTGTGGCGCAGATGAAAGAAAAATATCCGGATATCAAGGTGCTCCCGGTGCAGTACAGCGATGGCGATCCGCAAAAAGCGATGGATAAAACCATCGACATGTTGCAGGCCAATCCGGATCTGGCCGGGATCTATGGCACCAACGAAGGTTCGACGCTGGGGGTGGCCAATGCCATCGACAGCCAGAATGTGAAGGGCAAAGTGAAAGTCATCGGCTTTGACAGCACTGAGGCCATTATCAACTTCTTAAAATCAGGCGTGATTCAGGGCTTTGTGGTGCAGGACGCCTACCAGATTGGTTATCAGGGGATCAAAGCGCTGGATGCTGCTATTTCCGGGCAAACCATCGCTAAAGAGATCGATATTCCGGTCAGATTTGTTAATGCGAAGAACATTAATACGCCTGAGATCGAGAAGTTGTTGCATCCGTTCGGCAAGAAATAACGCCCCCTCATTCTGAAAAAAACCGCCACCGGAGTGTTTTTTTCTCCTGTGGCAAAAGCAGCCTTCAGCGGAGAAACACAATGGAAAGAAAGCGTTTAGCGCGCGAGATTATCGATACCTGTCTTGAAATGACCCGGCTGGGTTTAAATCAGGGCACTGCCGGAAATGTGAGTGTCCGTTTTGACAAGGGCATGCTGATTACCCCCAGCGGTATTCCCTACGAAAGATTGAGCGAAGAGATGATTGTCTACGTCGATAACGACGGCAAATATGACGCCGGGAAGCTGCCCTCCAGTGAATGGCGTTTTCATCTCAGCGCCTACCAGACCCGGCCAGATGCCAGGGCGGTGGTGCACAACCATTCCGTTCATGCTACCGCGGTCTCGATCCTCAACCGACCGATTCCGGCAATCCACTACATGATTGCCGCCGCGGGAGGCAACTCCATCCCCTGTGCGCCTTACGCCACCTTTGGCACCCGCGTGCTTTCTGAACATGTGGCCGTGGCGCTGAAAAACCGCAAAGCCACCCTGCTACAACATCACGGGGTGATTGCCTGCGAGGAGAATTTAGAAAAGGCACTGTGGCTGGCCCATGAAGTGGAAGTGCTTGCCCGGTTGTATCTCAGCACTCTTGCGATTACCGATCCGGTTCCGGTGCTTGATGATGAAGAGATCGCGGTGGTACTGGAAAAATTCAAAACCTACGGGCTGCGGGTTGAGGCCTGATCTGCTGCCGGAAAACGGAGAGTAAAGATGGCAAACAGAATGATTTTAAACGAGACGGCCTGGTTTGGCCGGGGGGCGATAGCGGCTTTAACTGATGAAGTGACACGCCGGGGCTATCGTAAGGCGTTGATCGTCACCGATAACACTCTTGTGGGCTGCGGTCTGGTGGGGAAGGTGACTGACAAGCTCGACAGCGCAGGGCTGAGGTGGGAGATCTTTTCTGAGGTCATCCCTAACCCCACGATCGGGGTGGTGCTGGCCGGGCTTGCGGCTTATCAGCGCAGTGAGGCTGACTACCTGATAGCGATTGGCGGCGGTTCACCGCAGGATACCTGTAAAGCCATCGGCATCATCAGCAATAACCCTGAATTTGCCGATGTACGCAGTCTTGAAGGTCTCTCCCCGACGCGCAAACAGAGCGTGCCGATTATGGCGATCCCGACAACTGCAGGGACCGCCGCAGAGGTGACCATTAACTACGTCATCACCGATGAGGAAAAACGGCGCAAATTTGTCTGCGTGGATCCGCACGATATTCCGCAGGTGGCCTTTATTGATGCCGACATGATGGACGGTATGCCCGCAGCACTGAAAGCCGCAACCGGCGTCGATGCCTTAACCCATGCTATCGAAGGCTATATTACCCGTGGAGCATGGGCGCTGACCGATGCGCTGCACATTAAAGCCATTGAGATCATTGCCGGCGCTCTGCGTGGTTCCGTTGCCGGTGAGTCGGCCGCCGGGGAGGCAATGGCGCTGGGGCAATATGTCGCGGGTATGGGATTTTCCAACGTCGGTCTGGGTCTGGTTCACGGCATGGCGCATCCGCTGGGCGCGTTTTACAACACCCCGCACGGTGTGGCGAATGCTGTCCTGCTGCCGCACATCATGCGCTATAACGCTGAATTCACGCAGGAGAAATACCGCGATATCGCCCGCGTGATGGGGGTGAAAGTGGAGGATATGAGTCTGGATTCGGCGCGTGATGCGGCGGTGGAAGCGGTGTTTGCCCTTAACCGCGACGTGGGGATCCCGGCACACTTACGTGACGTTGGGGTGCGTAAAGAGGACATTCCGGCTCTGGCGCAGGCGGCTCTGGATGATGTCTGTACCGGTGGCAATCCTCGTGAGGCGACGCTTGAGGATATTATCGCGCTCTATCATACCGCGTAGTAACGCCAGGGAAGCAAAACGCCCTGCCCGGCCTGCGGGTGACACTGAACGCAGGCCGGATACGCGGCGGTTATTTTGCCAGACGCAGTTGCTGTAAATTGCCATCGACCTGAATATCGGTTTGCAGACGGGCAATATCCCGGCACATAAAGGCCATCTCTTTGTGCTCAACCAGTTTCTTACGCCACTTCTCCGGCACCTCATCCAGATGGGCATACAGCCCTTCCAGGTTTTGATACTGCCCCAGTAACTGGGTGGCGCTTTTCGGGCCTATACCTGCCACACCAGGCACCTTTGAGCTGCTGATGCCCGCCAGTCCCCAGTAATCAGCAAGTTGCTGCGGCGCGACGCCAAACTCTTTTTCAATAAAGGGGGCATCCAGCCAGCGTTTTTGAAAATAGTCGCGAATACGAATACCCGGTTCGAGTAACTGGCAGTAGCCCTTGTCAGTGGAGACAATCGTGGCCTGATGACCCGCTGTTGTCACTTTTACAGCCAGGGTGGCCGCCAGATCGTCAGCTTCGTTTCCCGGCGATACCCAGCTCATAACCCCGCGTTCGGCAAAGGCGGCGCGCAGAGCGGGCATTTCATCATGAAGACTGTCCGGCATCGGGGGCCTGCCTGCTTTGTAATCGGCCAGGATTTGATGTCGCCAGCCGGTACTGCGCGCTTCATCGTCAAAGACGGCAACGGCGTGAGTGGGTTCGCTGTGGCGAAGAAGCTGGTCGAGCGCATGCTGGCAGGTGGTGACGCAGGGCGACCCCTGCACCGCGTGGATACGGCGAATAAGATTCAGTGCATCGACAATAAGCAGATGAATAGCCATTGTTCCCTCAAGGCGAAGATTAACCTGCTAAGGGTAACACTGCCCGCCACGGGAGACTATGCGTTGGCATGCCGTTGCCTGAATTGTGTTAACGCTGGATTGTCATGCCCCCTGACGGAAAGCCCCGGGATGGGAGCCGTATGTTGACGGTACCGCCCCATTCTTCTGACTTGCAGCGTGACTTGCCATATGTATTCGGTAGTGCGATGCTTGTAATGACATTTGTATTTACATGAGGTGTATGACATGGGTAGCATCAACCTGCGTATTGACGATGAACTTAAAGCTCGTGCTTATGCTGCGCTTGAAAAAATGGGTGTAACTCCCTCAGAAGCGCTTCGTCTGATGCTTGAATATATCGCTGACAATGAACGCTTACCGTTCAAACAGACACTCCTGAGTGATGAAGATGCTGAACTCGTGGAGATCGTGAGGGAGCGTCTGCGCAATCCTAAGCCAGTACGTATAACCCTGGATGAGCTCTGATGGCGTATCTACTGGATTTTGACGAGCGGGCACTAAAGGAATGGCGAAAGCTGGGCTCGACGGTACGTGAACAGTTGAAAAAGAAGCTGGCTGAAGTACTTGAGTCACCCCGAATTGAAGCCAATAAACTGCGTGGGATGCCTGACTGTTACAAGATAAAGCTAAAGTCATCAGGTTACCGCCTTGTATACCAGGTCCAGGAAGAGAAGGTCGTTGTTTTCGTCGTTTCGGTGGGGAAAAGAGAACGCGAGGAAGTTTATAGTGAGGCAGTTAAACGCATTCTCTGAAATAAAGCAGGATATCTCTTTCTCGCAATGATGGCGCCGCTTCTGCTTTGCGCCCGCCTGAATCCACCGATGGCGGATGCAAAAAAGCCCCCGAAGGGGCTCAGACTGATGACAAACCCTAAAAAGAGCACGGACGATCCCCTCGCCCCTTGGGGAGAGCAGCTGTGTTTAAAGTCAATGGGTGAGCCTGTACATAAAATTGTGTAATTGCCTGATTTTGATATGTTCAATCCAACATCAAAAGCAGGTTAATTTAT
>NZ_CBFFRJ010000200.1:0-5714 GCF_965644225.1 Phytobacter sp. V91
GGACTGAGTCCGGTAAATTATCGGACTCAGTCGCGCTCTCTGACCTGAACCTGTTCCAGGTTATGGGGTTCAGATCACAGGGGCGAGGGGACTGTCCGTGCGGGCATTTTTTTCTGGCGATCCCTCAGCCTTTGGGGAGAGGCCTGGACGAGGGGAACACTATTGCGCCAGCGCTTCAAATTGCTGCCAGCTCACCTCATCCACATAGATACCGTTCTCCAGCCGCTGGGCATAAGCTCTGGCTTCCGGTTCGCCGGGTAACATTACGTCACGACCTTCCTGACCGTGGTGCATCCAGTCCAGTTGCGCGAGCACTTCCTGGGCATAATTCTCACCCGCTCCCAGCCGGGCCGGGTCGAAGATAATCGACAGCATATTATTAATAATGCCAGGCCGCGGCGCGATTTGGTGACTTTCCGTCTCGCCGCCGCTTAGCGCCGCGCCCAGCAGGCTGCAAATAAGCGACAGCCCGGCGCCTTTATGGCGGCCGAACGCCAGCAGCGCGCCACGTGGATCCTGCATTAACCAGCGCGGATCGGTGGTCGGATTGCCTTCGGCATCGACGGCACATCCTTCCGGTATTGCCCGGCCTTCGTTGAAGGCGATGCGGGCTTTGTTCCCGGCAATCGAGCTGGTGGCGAAGTCCAGGATCACCGGGCGGCGTCCGGTAACCGGCACCCCCACGCAGAAGGGATTGGTGCCAAGGCGAGGGTGGCGGCCATCAAAAGGCAGTACCGCTGAAGGGGCCGCCACATTGGCAAAATGAATCGATACCAGCCCGGCATCGGCAACCTGTTCCGCCCAGGCGCCAATACGCCCAAGATGGTGAGAATCGGCAAGGCTCACCACCGCCACGCCAAACTGAAGGGCGCGCTCAATCCCGGCTTCCATCATCTCTTTGCCCAGTACCTGACCAAAGCCATGCTGGCCGTTAAACGCCAGCAACGGACCGGCATCACGCACCACGCGAAGCTTAGCGAGTGGATTTAAATCGCCGGCCAGAATGGCGCTGATATAACGGGGCAGCAGGGTCACGCCATGAGAGTCATGGCCTTTAAGGGAAGCATCAACCAGATTTGCGGCGACCAGACGCGCGCTATTTTGCGGAGTATTGACGCGCACCAGATGCTGCTCCAGCAAGGATTGTAATTGCTGATGACTTAATACGGGCATAATTAATCTCACTGATAACGAGGCTTTATATCGCGACTATAGCGAGGATGCTTTTTTTTCAAAACGCACAAAATTAACTTAGCTTTGCCAGTTTTTAACTTAGCTGTCTTTAATTGAATAAAATCCCGCACATATTTATTTTTCGGCAAAGCATAGTCAATTAAATCATTTCCTTTTATTGCGCCCTCCGGCCAATCATTTTGACCATATTGACTTTACACTTTGGGATTAATCGATGAATAAAATGAAAATGGTTGCCAGTACCCTGCTTGCGGTTGCACTCAGCGGCATAAGCGCATCGGCACTGGCGGAAGGGAAAATCAGTATTGCGCAACAATTTGGAATTGGCTATTTGATTCTTGATGTGGTTCGGGACCAGCAGCTTATAGAGAAAGAAGGCAAGAAAGAGGGGCTGGATATTGAAGTCGAATGGCGCACTATTTCCGGCGCCACCGGCATGAATGAAGCGCTGCTCTCTGGCGCACTGGATGTG
Organism: Phytobacter sp. V91; assembly: GCF_965644225.1. NCBI lineage: Bacteria > Pseudomonadati > Pseudomonadota > Gammaproteobacteria > Enterobacterales > Enterobacteriaceae > Phytobacter > Phytobacter sp. V91. The sequence goes on from NZ_CBFFRJ010000200.1 coordinate 1,667, forward strand.
GCATCCGCTGGAGTCCCGCCATTACTGACCCTCTGGGATCGTACCAAAGATAAGCAGAACGTGAAGGCTATTGCCTCTTTGGGCTCGATGCCGAATTATTTGCTCAGCAATAACCCGGCAGTGAAAAGCATTAAAGATCTCAGCGACAAAGATCGTATTGCGGTACCTGCCGCCGGGGTCGGTTTCCAGTCACGCACATTGCAAATTGAAACCGCCAAATTATATGGCGACAGCGATTTTAAGCGCTTCGATAAAATCAGCGTCAGCCTGCCGCACCCGGATGCCAGCGCCGCATTAATTGCCGGTGGCTCTGAAATTACGACCCATTTTTCCAGCCCGCCATTTCAGTATCAGGCTCTCGAACACAGCAATGTACATAAAGTCCTGAGCTCCTACGATGTATTAGGCGGTCAGGCGACATTTAATGTGTTGTACACCACGCAAAAATTCCATGATGAAAATCCAAAGACCTATAAGGCTTTTTATCGGGCGCTGGCTGAAGCGGCAAAAATTATTAATGCCGATAAAAATGCCGCTGCCGAAACCTATATTCGGGTAGAAAAATCCCGCCTGCCGCTATCGCTGGTGCAGAAAATCGTTAATGACCCGGAAATCAGCTTCACCATCTCGCCTGAACGAACCGGCGTATATGCCGAAAAACTCCAGGAGCTGGGGGTGTTGAAAAACAAAGCCGCCTCCTGGAAAGACTATTTCTTTAACGAAGCATGGGAAAACCCAGGCAGTTAAGCCCCAATACAGGAGAGCCAGATGGCACCGACAACCCATGACAGCCCGCTGTTGCAGGTCAGAAACGTCGACATCGAATACCAGACCCGCGAGCGCCAGGTTCGGGCCACCCATGATGTCAGCTTTGATGTCTGGCCCGGGGACCGCTTTATTCTGCTGGGCCCATCGGGGTGTGGAAAATCCAGCCTGCTGAAGGCGGCAGGCGGTTTTCTCACCCCGCGTGCTGGCGACATGTTGCTGGAGGGACAGGCCATTCGGGCTCCAGGGCCGGAGCGGATGATGGTGTTTCAGGAGTTCGATCAGCTGCCGCCGTGGAAAACAGTGCTGGAGAACGTCATGTTTCCGCTGCTGGCAAGCCGTAAGGCTTTGAGAGCTGAGGCCCGTGACATCGCGCTGCATTTCCTCAATAAGGTGGGGCTGGCGGAATTTGCCGATGTGATGCCCCATATGTTGTCCGGCGGCATGAAGCAGCGGGTGGCGATTGCCCGCGCGCTGGCAATGAAACCCCGCATTCTGCTGATGGACGAACCCTTTGCCGCACTGGATGCCCTCACCCGTCGCAGCATGCAGGAAGAGCTGCTGGCACTGTGGGAGGAGGCGCAGTTCACGCTGCTGTTTGTTACCCACTCCATTGAAGAAGCGCTGGTGGTGGGAAGCCGTATTCTGGTGCTTTCACCCCATCCAGGAAGGGTGAGGGCGGAGCTTAACTGCCACCAGTTCACGCTTGCCGATTATGGCGGCGAAGCTTTCCAGCATGCCGCCCGACATATTCATGATCTGTTATTCCCGACGGCGGCGACAGAACCGCGTCCCGAACAGAAAGAGGAGCGAGCTTATGTCGCAGCCACCTTACATTCGTCCTGAATTTGAACGCGAACTTCCCCCGTTGCGTGACCTGTCCGTTGAAACCCCGCTGCCGCTCGGCCAGCGCTTGTGGAACCAGGCCTGGTTGCGTAAATCACTGATTTTGCTGCTGGTGCTGGCGTTATGGGAGCTGGCGGCACGGGTGGCGCAAAATGACCTGATGCTGCCCGGCGTCCTGCAGACGCTGCATGCGCTCAGGGAAGATATGGCCAACGGCGAACTGCCGGAGAAAATCGTTAACTCCTTCAGCACTCTGTTCAAAGGCTATCTTATTGGCAGCGTGCTGGCGCTGGGCGCCAGTGCCCTGGCGGTCACCACCCAGTTTGGCCGTGATTTGCTCAGCACCCTGACGGCGATGTTCAACCCACTGCCTGCGATTGCCCTGCTGCCGCTGGCGCTGTTGTGGTTTGGTCTGGGTAACGTAAGCCTGGTGTTTGTGCTGGTGCATTCGGTGATGTGGCCGATTGCCCTTAACACCTGGTCCGGTTTTAGCAGCGTGCCGGAAACATTGCGTATGACCGGGCGCAACTATGGACTGAGTGGTCCACGTTATGTGATGACCATTTTGATCCCGGCATCACTGCCGTCGATCCTCGCCGGATTAAAGATCGGTTGGGCTTTTGCCTGGCGCACGCTTATTGCCGCCGAGCTGGTGTTTGGCGCATCGAGCGGGGAAGGTGGTCTGGGGTGGTATATCTTCCAGAATCGCAATGAGCTGTTCACCGACCGGGTATTTGCCGGGCTGGTAACGGTGATCGCCATTGGCCTGCTGGTGGAAGCGGTGGTCTTCGCCACCCTTGAACGTGTGACCATTCGCCGCTGGGGAATGCAACGCTGATCCCCGTTGCCTGATGGTTTTGGAGTGCGCTCGCTTCCTGCGAGCGCTTCTTGCTTAACGCGTAGCTGACGGCCTGCGGGCAAAGCTTGCCGAAATCCTGTCCAGCAGGATTGCCATCAGCACCACCAACAGACCGCTTTGCAGCCCGAGGCCAATTTCAAGCTGCTGGATACTGCTCAAAATATCATTCCCCAGCCCCCCTGCGCCGACCATGGAGGCGATAATCACCATCGACATTGCCATCATGATGGTCTGGTTTACCCCCGCCATAATCGACGGTTGCGCCGCCGGTAGCTGTACTTTCCATAGCAGTTGCCACGGCGTACAGCCAAAGGCGATACCCGCTTCAAGGCGTGCGGCGTTGACCTGGCGGATCCCTAAATCGGTCAGTCTTACCACCGGCGGCATAGAAAACAGGATGGTGGCGAAAATTCCCGGCGGTCTGCCGAGGCCAAACAGAATGGTGGCCGGAATCAAATAGACAAAGGCGGGCATGGTTTGCATAAAATCGAGCAGGGTGCGCACCACGCTGCCCACGGTTGCCTGCCGTGCGCTCCAGATGCCGAGCGGGATCCCCACCAGCAGGCTGAAAAAGGTGGATGACAAGGTTAATGCCAGCGTAATGGCCGCATGTTCGCTGTAGCCACTGTAAATAATGTACAGGGTCGCCAGCAGGGCAAACAGGGCAAAGCCTTTGCCGATCCGCCAGCCGCCAATAACCACTGCCAGCACCACCAGGCCCCAGGGCGACAACCCGCTTATGAGCTGTTCCAGCCCACCGGCAATGCTGTCAATGATCAGCGCGAAACCATCAAAAAAGCCGCCGGCATGGGTCAGCAGGCTATGTACGGCCTCGTCAATCTGGCGACTAAAATCGAGTGGATAAGCCATAGTGTCCTCAGCGGGTTGTCCAGATATCGGCGTAGTTTTCCGCCATTTGCCAGCGCGAAACGTCCACGCCGGAGAAGAAGTGACGTACATAGGGGGTGGCGGGCGCGTTAATCAATGCCTCTGGTTTGCCCACCTGCACAAGCTGACCTTTTTCCATAATCGCAATCCGGGTGCCCAGACGCAGGGCTTCCTCCATATCATGAGTAACAAAGACAATGGTGCGCTGCTGCTCCGCCTGTAGCGTCAGCAAGAGGGTTTGCATCTTCCGGCGAATAATAGGATCGAGGGCGGAAAAGGCTTCGTCCATCAGCAGCACCGACGGGTTGACCACCAGCGCCCTGGCCAGGCCCACGCGCTGTTGCATGCCGCCGGATAATTGATGCGGAAAGTGCGTCGCGACTTGGGCCAGACCCACTTTTTCCAGCATCAACAGGGCGCGGGAATGACGGGCCTCACGGGGGACGCCAGCCACTTCCAGCCCGAAGGCCACGTTGTCCAGCACGCTGCGCTCTTCAAACAGGGCGAAGGACTGAAAGACCATGCCAATATGCTCGCGACGCAGCGCAATCAGCTCCGCCGCTTTGAGTTCAGCCAGCGCGCGTCCCTGAAAGGCAACGGTGCCGGACGTGGCCGGAGTAAGTATCCTCCGGCAGAGCCGGAGGCTTTAGGGTGAGCGCCTCAAAGGCGCCGACAAACCATGAGCCGCCC
>NZ_CBFFRJ010000201.1:0-5696 GCF_965644225.1 Phytobacter sp. V91
AAAAAAATAGATGAATGGAAGCAAGAGTCTAGTAAATACAGGGGCAGTTCGAAAGTTTTATCTCCAAAAAGTCCATTCTCTCCATTTTATGATGATGAATGGTTTATTTCTATTAATGTTGATATGGTGAAGTCTTATGGAAGAAGAAATTAATAATTGGATCGAAGAGTCTGGTGGGAAGTACAGGTTGATGCGGCAGGCTGTGCATATAATACTGAAATCTATTTCCATAGAGGAGAGTTTGAATGAAATGATGGTTATGAAGGGAGGAACCCTTCTTGGTGTTAAGCATGGTAGTGACAGGTACACAAAAGATATTGATTTTTCTACTGAAAAAAAGCTTTCCGAAATCGATTTAGATGACTTTTTCAATACATTTAATGACTCAATGGATGTTGCTGAGGCCGAGTTGGGATATGGTATAAAATGTAAGGTGCAATCTCATAAAATCCAACCTAATGCACAAGGGACATTTCCAACAGTACAGATAAACATAGCATTTTGCGACCGTTCCAATATTTCTGCAATGAAAAGGCTTGAATCCAATCAATCACCTTCTGTGATAAGTATCGATTTTAGTTTTAACGAGAAAACGTATGATTTTGACTTCTTGTCATTAGATGGTGGTGATAACGATGATAACGTAAAAACCTACAGTTTAACCGATTTGATGGCTGAGAAATATCGTTCTGTTTTACAACAAAAAGTTAGAGAGAGAAATCGTGAACAAGATATTTATGATATCAATTATCTTTTAGGTAAATATGATTTTTCTCGGCAGGATAAATATAAAATACTTGAGTCACTTTTAAAAAAGAGTGAAGGGAAGCAATTAGATGATCTTTTGAATGTTAAAGGTATAAGAGACGCGGAGATTATCGAGCGCTCTAGTCAACGATATGGGGATTTATCCTCAACCGTAAAATCATTACCTCCATTTGAAGATGCTTATGAAAACGTTGCCTGTTTCTATGAAGGTCTCCCATGGGGTATATTCAAATGATAGTGTTTAATTTTAGTGATGCTGGTAATCGAGAGGAAAATTTAGATATCTTATCTAAGATAAATTGCCAGGGTGATATGTTCGGTGTAGTTATTATGGATGGGTATTCCTGCTCTAAAAACAGTGTGGAATTGCTCTCTGATACACTAAATAAGTGTACGTTTTTTGGTGATATTAATGAAGATATCATTAAACATTGCAAGTCAATTCCTGTTAAAGCTGCTGTGTGTTTTATTTTTAAAAATGAAACGCAGCTCCATGTCTATAGTGCAGGGGATTGTCGGGTGTATAATAAAATGGGGGTTCTTCTAACAGAAGATAACTCAGTTGCCTGGAGAACTTTAAAAGAAAGTGGGGTGGATAATAAAAAAATACCACACCTTGTTTGTTATTGCCCAGACAGGAACTATTTAACATCATTTATAGATTTCTGTTCTGATGAGATTGCATTGAATCATTCAATTTTTGATTTAAATGATGAAAACAAAGAGATTATGTTATGCACCGATGGCTTTTGGGAGCATTTTGATGAGGATACTGTTGTCGACCTTATGAACGATAACCCAGAGGCTAACTTAGTTAAATTTACCAAAAGCATCTCTGGAAATGCAGAGAATCACACGGTTTGCTACGTTAGATTCCCTTCTTGATTTTGTGTTTTTTGAATAAGTTATTGAGATCTTCGTATCAGATAGATAGTCTCTTGTCTGTAAAAGAAAAAAACCGCCTTTGCGGGGCGGTTATTTTCTTCGGTTCGAAGAGTTTGCGGCTCGAAGAACCAAGGTAACTGGCTTGGAGGAGCGCAGTCACCAAAACTTGTTCTTTCAGTTTAGCCTTAACTGGCGCATAACTTCAAGACTCAACTCCTCTAATCAGCTACCAATGGCTACCGCCAGTGGCGATTTTTCGTGTCTTTCCGGGTTGGATTCAAGTGAGTAGTTACCGGAATTGACGTGGTAGTCGGACTAAACGGGGAGTTCGTGCATATAGTCCAGCTTGGAGCGAACCACCTAAAAGGAACCCAGTTGCGCGGGTAGGAATGAGAAAACGCCACCACGTAGTCAGGAACGGCGGAATGCAACGGGTAAACCTTACGGTGGGAACAGGAGAGCGCACGAGGGAGCCATCAGGGGGAAACTCCTGGTATCTTTAAGTCCTGTCGGGTTTCGCCACTTCTGATTTGAGTACCGGAGATCGACTGATTTCTGTGAAACTCGTCAGGAGGGCGAAGCCTATGGAAAACGCCCTGTTGGGCGTGGCCTTATCGTTCCTGTCCTGTCTTTTGGTTACGCTTACTGCCAACCTTCTTTATCACTTAGAAAGATCCGTCCGCTCGCCGCAGACAAGTGACCGAGCGTAGCGAGCGAACGGTCGAGGAAGCGGAAAAGAACCGGAGATGACTTGGAGCACTGACGCTGTGATGACAAAGCAACAGAGAACGGCATTAAACATGGCTAAATTCATTCAGGCGCAATCCCTGCTTTTGCTGGAGAAGCTCAACGAACTGGATCTCGATACTGAGGCCGATCTGTGCGAAAAACTACATGAGGATGCGGAACAGCTCTTTCGCACTCTGGCTATTCGACTGGATGATTTTCAAGAGGATTTGTAATGGCCCGCGTATCCATTAGCGAAGCGGCACGTCTTGTCAGTGTCAGTCGCCCGACCATTTACAAGCTACTTAAGTCCGGCGAACTAAGTTACACCTCAGTTGTAAAGCATGGCAAATCTGTAAAATCCATTGATACGGCTGAGCTTATGCGTGTTTTTGGTGCCACTGGGGTTGTAAGCGTTGGTAAAAGTGACACTGTAAAATTTGACGACACACCTACGTCGGTTAACAGTGATTTTTTACAGTCTTTACAGCATCAGGTATCGCTTTTACAGGCGGAGAATGCCGGGCTTAAAGATGCGGTGAATGCACGGGATGAGCATATCAGTTCACTTCGTCAGGCCATGCAACTTCTGGAGCATAAACAGAGCGCACCTGACCGGCAGAGTGTTCCTGCTAAGTCCTGGTGGCAATTCTGGAAAGCCCATTGAGTCATTACCACGCATTCCGGTCATAGCGTTCGGCCAGCAGCCAGACTATTACCGGATATGGAGGTTTATACTTTCCCATCGGACTGCTTTCCCCGCATGTTTGATTTCTGATGGCTGATAAAGGCCAAAAAATCGTGTCACACCCCACGCAGCATACACTGCTCAGCCGGAATCCTTTGCTGGCAAGGCTTCCGGGGGTATACCCCCTCATGTATGAAATGGTATACCTGCATCTGTTTTTATGCCGTTAAAGCCAGTCGTGGTAAGGCCTGTAGGCGGTATACCAAGTGTTGACTGACATGGTATACCCGAAACACTGCTCTGAGGGCTGCAATGCTGCACAGGATAAGGGATTGAGCCTGGTATACCCTTTTTCTGTGTATGTGACGCGATATCAGCTTCTCTCCCTGCGCGGTGTAATGGATAAAAGACCTGTCATGGCTGCGCCCCGACACCCTGCCAGCGCCTCACGGACCTGCAATAAATTGCGTGCCCGTTCACCGCTTTCTTTCGCCAGTCTGTGTCAGACTGTTATCTGAATGGCTTACTAGTTTGGAGATAAAACGGTGAAAGAATGGTTTGCGACCCTTATTGATGACCTGAGATTTCTGGGCGCGGAGTGTAAGAGAGAGTTTTCGGATCTGGAATTAACACCAGCATCTGAATTGCCGAAGAATCCAAGCCGCCCTAAAACGGCCTATGTTCCTTTTTATGTGAAAGTACCAGGGACTAACGCGCCGTATCTCCGCAAGAAATAATGCTCGAAGAAGTAAGAATGCAGACGGTCCTGATAGCTGTCTGTTTCGTCAGCGGTAATGCAACACAGTGCAACTTAATGCAATCCATGCGTGCATCGACGAGAACTAATGCAATTTAGTGCAATTTAAAGAAATTTAGAGCAATTCAGTGCAAGGCCGCCATTCTCCATGAGGCACGTTACCGACTGTATACAGTCGCGTGCCAAAGGGTTCCCCTTTGAAACCCGTTCACCGCTTCACTCCGGTAATTCAGCGTCGATCATCAGCCACCGGTCACAGTACAGGTAATCCGGATGGCCCCGGTATTCTGCCGTACCTGCATCACGGAGTGTTCGCAGATCTTCCCCGGCTGCCTGCATATACGTGGTCATGGCAAGGATGGCCTCGCGTGCAGCGGCTTCGATACCTTCCTGTGTGTCTGCCGCCGACACGCAGCCATAGCCTGTGCCGTCGAGCGCAGGGACGTAAATCCCCCAAGCGGTTTTTGTAGTTCTGGGGGATTCGATCCCGACCGAGAAGCGCCGCGTGATGGTCATGTTTTTTCTCCGTTTACCCGCCTGACGGCTTTATACAAAAAGACAGGCTGTGCCAGTGCATTATCCGGCAGTTTACCGCGAAAAATGCCCTTTAATCGTCCTTTTCCGTCCGGAGTGCGGCTCCACTCATCGGCATGCATAACGATTCACCCTCTCAGAATTCATCTGCGCCGTTTTGCGGGCTTTTCGCCGGGTAAGCTGTGATTTTCATCGGCTTCATGCTCAAAACGCGCTGAGGCCGTCTGAGCGGTGCGCGTAATGAGGCGTTATGGTAAATGCTACATGAGTGAATTTTTCTTGACTTTTGTTAATCTTCCTATAAAATAAATCCTTAGGATTTATTTTATAGGAAATTATAAAAGAAAGAAAGCCAAGTGATTGTTTGGCAATGTCTTTTACTTGACAAACTATCTCTAATAGAATATACGTCCTTAGGACGTATATTCTATTAGAGACTAAACCGAAAAGGTTGAAAATGTATCTTATCGAAGAAGCGCTAACATCTTGGCTGTTGAACGAATATAAGAAACCAGTTATAACCAAAGAAGATATCTCTTTGCAGATTTACATCTTTTATTTAAAAAAAGAATATAATGGTGAGAAGATATATCAAATCAGGAAGAGTAAAGCAGGAGCTAATGAGTTTGAAAATAACATATCAAAGCTATTAAGATCCGGAGTTTTATCCAGAGTTGAAGATAACGAGAACTATCATGCTTACCCGCATTTGATTGGTGGCTTTTATGAGGTTTTTTTTGTTAAAGGTAATGACGGGGCTCCGGAAAACGATATAGTTTGCTCCACGTATCCATACGGATACTTATCCTATTTATCAGCTATGGATTGGCACAACATCACAGATAAAATACCCAAGATAATCCATTTTACAACATGCCGTTCTGAGCAGTGGAAGAATAAATACTATCTGGATTTTAAAAAAGAACATCCAGATATAGATGAAGCAAAACAATTCATGCCTAGATTTCCAAGAAGCACTGAAATTAATGGGGTGAAAATAGTTGTTACACAAGAAACTAACTATGTTGAGCCAATGAAGTCGCGTAACTCTCAAGTTAGAGTGTCCTCTATAGGTAAGACTTTTATGGATATGACTAGGCGGCCTGATTACTGTGGTGGTGAGGAACATGTATTAGAGTCATTTATTGAACACGGTAAAAAGTATGCTCCTCTGATTATAAAGGAAGTTGATAGGTTTGGTCGTCACATTGACAAGGCAAGAATTGGATTTATTTTTGATAAAATCATAGGAATTGATAACAAAAAAATAGATGAATGGAAGCAAGAGTCTAGTAAATACAGGGGCAGTTCGAAAGTTTTATCTCCAAAAAGTCCATT
>NZ_CBFFRJ010000202.1:0-5598 GCF_965644225.1 Phytobacter sp. V91
CTGCGGGATAAGTGCGCCTTAAAAACGGCTTTCAGGTTAAAAACCCGCCGAAAACCGTATTTTATTGCCATGATTTCTCCGACAACACACCATCACTGCGTTTCGGGCTCCTGTGTTCATGGTCAGTGAGTTTTTAAAACGTTTTTCCAGATTCCTAACCATGAACAGGCGCCACGGCCGCACAGTGAGGCACTTATGAAAGTTGTGGATCATGTCAATCAGAGCGGACTGGGCCAGATATGGTTTGCCGGCAGAGGGGTATCTCCTGAATGGAAAATGAAACGGGAGATGTTGTCACCGGCCTATACTACTCGCTGGAAAGATATTCCGGTCGCAAAAATAACGTAATAAGCAGCCCTTAGAGAGCAGACAGTGCTCGCCGCAGCCGAACGACAGGGCGTAGCCCGCGAGTGAGCGAGGAAGCACCATGGAGCTGATGTCAAATACACTGCTTACGCGCCAGAACTAAAAACTTATCCACTTATCCCACTGATATTTTTAAAAGGATCTTTTTTAAGGTTTTTTAGATCTTTATTTTTAAGGAGGGCAAAGGACCAGTAACCACGCGGCTTACAGAGAGGTCACTGTGACAAATTACCCTGATGCTGTGACAAATTGCCCTGACCTGAGCTCATATTCCGTGACAATTAGCCCTTAACCCTGTGACAAATCGCCCTCACGGCTTGACGTATAGGAAATTGAAACCATTTCAGCCCGTGAATGTGGCGGTTAGAATTTAATCACTCTTTGATTCGTATGCCACCGGGTAAGTGGTGCTCTGCAGCTTGGTGATGATCCGTGCTTTTTCTGGCCGTTTTTCAGGCTGTCAGCGGATAGCGGGCGGATCTTCCCTGCATCAGGCCGCGATATACCTCATCAGGCTGATCTCCCGCGCATGGATTTTCAGCCCCTGCACATTCAGACCCGTCACCGCGCGGCGATACATCATTCGCCCACCGCACAGCACGCATTCAAACGGGTCACGCCGCAGGAACTGCTTACTCATTTGCGCATAGCATACCTTCGACACCGGCTCCGGCTTTTCCATCCCCAGCGCGCTGTAGACCACCGGCAGCTTTTCTCCGCACACCCTGTTGGCCAGAAAGCCAAAGTAGCGCACCATCCGGAAGAACTTTTCCGGGATATGCTGTTTCAGGCGCGCTACGATTTCCCGCTGCGTCAGCGTCTCCGTGGCCTGCTCGCCCGTATTGTGGTCGTGGTAGCGGAAGCTCAGCGTGGCACCGCCGGCGTAGTGCGCCAGCCGGGAGCCTGCTATCGGTGGCTTTTTCAGGTAACGACCCAGGTATTTCACGGTGTTTTTACCACCCGCCGTCTTTTTTGACATGTACACATGCCAGTAATCGCCTCCGGCGGTCAGTATCAGGCTGCGCCACTGTGAGCCGGTGGTGATATGTGACAGCGAGGGCGGCATCGCTATGCCATCAGACCAGACGCTCAGGAGCAACTGGCGGATATTCCACATCCAGCGGGCGCGCATGGCATCCTTACGGAAGCTGATTTTTCTCCACTTCCCGTATTCATCGATACCGCCGCAGGTGACGGAGACATGAACATGGGGATGCCAGTTGAGTCGCCGACCGTAAGTGTGGATAGCGCAGAAAATGCCGATATCCAGCGCCCGTTTGCCGGCGGCGTACAGCAGGTTATCGACGGCGAGGCGGCAGAGGTCATTGAGCAGCCAGCGGTTGACCTCAAACAGGGGCCAGAGAGAATCGGGGAGGGTGAAGACCAGGTGTATCCAGTCGCAGTCCGGCAGGCGGTTGAGCTGAGCGGTAATCCACAGGTCGGTGGCCTTTTTACCACAAGACGGGCAGGCGCGGCTGTGGCAGGCGTTGGTGATGTATTTTACATGCGGACAGCCGAGATTATCGCAGCCATATTCCTTCACGCCGGAGATGCGTGTGCCGCAGGCGAGCATTTTGGTGACGGCTTCGACTTCAATATCGCGCAGACCGCCAGCATCGAGGAAGGAGGTCCAGCACTGGTTGGCCGTAAAAAGTTTTTTAAGTGGTCGCGGGGTAAAACCGGACAGCATGAGGCAAATTAAGCTTCAGTCGTCTGCTGACGGGCAAGCGCGGAGTTGTCGCGGCGGTGCTCCAGGATGGAGCTGGCAACCATAACAGGTGGCGGGTCCATGGGTTTGAGCATCTTCATCCGGTCCCGTTCACGCTGAGAGAGCTTATCCGCGCCAGCAGAGAGCAGAAGGGTATCAACACTTTTACGGGTCATCATGGAGAAAGGTCCTGAAGAAAATATGTAGTCAGATCATACATATTTCACACAGAGTATGGCAACTCAGCGTCAGGCAGACGGCGGGGTTTTCAATTTGCAGCCGCCAGGCTGACCTGTTCGTGGCCGAACGGCCTGACCAGCTGTGGGTGGCTGATTTTACCTATGTCAGCACCTTGCAGGGCTTCGCGTATGTGGCGTTCATCATCGATGTGTTCGCCGGTCGCATCGTGGGATGGCGGGTCTCATCGTCGATGGAAACAACGTTCGTACTGGATGCGCTGGATCAGGCATTGTGGGCCAGACGTCCCGTCGGAACCATCCATCACAGCGATAAAGGCACTCAGTATGTGTCGCTGGCGTACACGCAACGGCTTAAGGACGCAGGGCTGCTGGCATCAACGGGCAGCACCGGCGACTCATACGACAACGCAATGGCAGAGAGCATCAACGGACTTTACAAAGCGGAGGTTATACATCGTAAAAGCTGGAAAACCCGCGCCGAAGTGGAGCTGGCGACACTGACGTGGGTGGACTGGTACAACAACCGGCGGTTGTTGGAACGTCTCGGCCATATCCCGCCAGCAGAAGCAGAACTGGCATATTGCGCTTCCATCGTAAACGGTGATCTGGCAGCCTGAGTTCCCAGCTAAAATACTCTCCAGGAAAACCGGGGCGGTTCACTTTTACGGGTCATCATGGATGAAAGCTCCAATACTGGCTTCACATTTGCATGCCCCATTAATAGTGCAATAGGTTGTGGACTCATACAAAAATTTGACTTTTCTCTATAAGAGTGCGCAATCTTATAGAGAAAAAAACTCTGAGAGGCCTCGTCGATCCAACTCAGAGTTGACTAATAGTCAGTAATTTAACCAACACCAGGGAATTTGTTATCTTGTAAATAACAAATTCCAAACTACGCGAAATACTTAATTCATGTCAGTTTTTTTAGAAAAAAAAGTATAAATTAAGATTATTCTTAAATACATACACCTGCCGGTAGCATGCCTGCTGCGCAGCCGAAGTTCTTTCCACCCTCATCGCCGTATTTTACACTGCCTTTCATGTACATACCGCGACCTGCAAAGCTTCTGTTCATGGTCAGTGAGTTTTTAAAACGTTTTTCCAGATTCCTAACCATGAACGCCACGTAAGCAAAGCCCTGCCATGTGCTGACGTAGGTGAAGTCTGCCACCCACAGCTGGTCTGGCCGTTCAGCCACGAACTGGCGGTTTACCCGGTCACCTGCGGCAGCGTCTTTTCGGCTGACGGTGGTCCGTACCTTTTTGCCCCAGCGTACCCCGGCCAGCCCCATCGCCTTCATCAGCCGTGCCACCGTACATCTGGCCAAGCTGATGTGCTCCCGGAGTAACTGACGCCAGACCTTGCGGACGCCATATACGCTGTGGTTTTCATCGTACACGCGCTTTATCTCCGCTTTCAGAATGATGTACACTATTTTCCCGGAACGGGAAGCAACCGGAAAGATGGTCTGCATGAGACTTCCCCTCTTCCGACAGGCCGATCATTTTAATCACCTTCCTGTGCTCAGGATTGTTCTCCGTTCACAAATAGTGTTACAGTTTTTCAAACTCTTGTGGAAAAAAGGTTTTGAGTTATTCTCCCACATAGCCGCACTGCACCAGGCTTGGTCTTTTTTACTCTTGCGTACTGCTGGATGTCAATAAATGGCCTAATGAAATAGTCTCTATACCCTAAATAATTCGAGTTGCAGGAAGGTGGCAAGTGAGCGAATCCCGATGAGTTTACTGTAGTAAGTGATTCGGGTGAACGAGCGTAGCCAACGCTCATGCAGCTTGAAAAATGACGGGTATAAATGTTTTCAATTTCCTATACGTCAAGATACGGAGAAACCTTTATGGCAAACACTTCTGTTATGATCACGACAGGGCGTTTTAGAAAAATCAGAGAACTCAACAGGCGACGTAATTACCTTATAAAAAAATTGAGATATATGACCAGGCTTTGCATTGCAAAGTTCCTTTGGGATGCAAAAAATAAAATAACCCCTGATATCGGCACGGCGAAAAAAGTATTACTCATACGCAATGAGGGGGCGGTGGGTGATGTCGTTGTCGATACCACGCTGGTCAAATGTCTCTACAATTCTGGCTTTGTCGTGGATTTTCTGTTAACAACATCAAACAGTTCTGTCGTAAAATTTAATCCGTATATCAGGAATATCTTTGAGGCCGAGACTATTAGCTCAACGCACTTCTTAAAAAATTTTTCCCATAACGTGTCAAAGTCGGTGATTAACCAATTAAATAGCAATAAATACGATATCATTATCGACCCTTCCCTTTTTGATACTCCTGTGCATCGTATGTTATTATTAAAACAGATAAAAGCGAAATGTGTTATTGGTTTTAATAAATGGAGTAAAATCAATCATTATAATAAGGTTTTTGATTTCGATTGTTGTAATAATCATATTAGCCAAACCTACCATTTGATAGCTGATTTTTTAAAGATAAAAAAAGAATCATTGGAAATTAATAATTTACACATTCCTGAAGACATTAAAGAACAAGTCAAAAAACACCTTGCTGAATTACCCAAGGGTAAAACGGTAATTATCAATATTTTTGCGGGTAATACTGACCGTTGCATGTCTCAGGAGCAGCTTGCAAACATCATCAACCTTCTTCAGCTGCACTACAATGGCATCAATATAATTTTACTTGATCATCGAAAAGAAATAAGGTTGCCATTACCTGATGGCGTAACTCTTAGCCCCTTTAAAACCCTGCATCATATGATGGAGCTTATCGCCAACGCGGATCTGGTTATTTCACCGGATACGGCGATTGTGCATATTTCTGCAGCGTGGAATAAGCCGCTGATTGCGGTGTATAAAGATGTGCAACTAAACAATACGCTCTGGTCGCCCGGTTATGACAATGCCAGCCAGATCATCATCTCTGGTGGCAATATCCACCAAAGTAAAGAGGTGGTCCCACGCATTCTCAATGAGATAGAGAGGCGTGGCTTACTTGATTGTAAGCTCCCCGTGTAGGACGTCTTCCGGCTTTGGCTGGGATGATTAAGGATGGTCTATGAACCACCCCGGGAATCTTGGAGACTAAATAGCTGCGCGGAATAGTATACCCATGATACTTAAAGTTGCTGGAGCCTGAACCCAAGGCCGCGGTAGGGGAAGTTGTTGGAGTACTACCATCCTGCATCTTGAAGTTACTTGGGTATATGTCTATTTTTTGGGGGGCTGCGTTATGAATTTATCAGTCGCGAATTCAGATAATAAGTGCAACGCTCGGTCATGTAGATGGAAGGACGGTTAGCGGCTGATAAGCTATCCTGCTC
>NZ_CBFFRJ010000203.1:0-5450 GCF_965644225.1 Phytobacter sp. V91
CAGCTCAGCTAAGGTAAGGCTAATACAGATAAGGACTCCACTGAACCCCACCGATTAAATCGCACCTTCCCTAACTTACCTCCTGCGGCTCAATGAGCTGTGAGCAGGAGATATTTTTCGATGTGATAATCGACTCTTCCGGCTGCCACAGCGGCAACGGAGCAAGCTCTGTTTATCCGTTTTCTTTTGGCTGAAGGCTGATTCGCGTCACCGGAATAGGTAGCCAGGCGCGAATAGACAAACCGCCTCGCTCACTGACGCCGAGTTCCAGCATACCGTTATGGTTGTCGACAATACGCTGCACAATCGCCAGCCCAAGCCCGGTACCGCTGGTGCTACGCGCGCTGTCGCCCCGCACAAAAGGCTGGAACAGATGTTTGCGCTGCTCGGGTTTAATGCCCGGCCCGTCATCCTCCACCTGGAACCAGGCACGATTCAGTTCAGTGCCACTGCTGACTTTGATCCAGCCGTTGCCATAGCGGGCAGCGTTAACCACCATATTGGCCAGCGCACGCTTAATGGACAGCGGGTGCATCCGAACTTCAATTTCACCGTCATTGAGCGCCGTTTCGATCTCCCGCTCATAACCACTCTCCGCAGCCACCACTTCACCCAGCACTGCATTGAGTTCCGCCAGTTCCATCGGCATCTCCTGCCCGGTACGCAGGTAATCAATAAACTGTTCGATGATAGCGTTACACTCTTCGATATCTTTATTGATCGATTCCGCCAGATAACCGTCCTCCTCCGCCATCATCTCGGTTGCGAGACGAATACGGGTGAGCGGTGTGCGTAAATCATGGCTGACCCCGGCCATCAGCAAGGTGCGATCGTCAGCCAGTTGTTTCACGCCTGAGGCCATCTGGTTAAAGGCACGGGTTACCGAACGCACTTCAGAGGCGCCGTACTCACGCAGTGGCGGCGGAATATGCCCTTTCCCGACCTTAAGAGCTGCGTGTTCGAGGTCGACAAGGGGTCGGTTTTGAATACGAATAAACAGCCACGCCCCCCCAATCGCCAGTAGCATAATGGCCAGGGTATAGCGGAACAGCGGTGAAAAATCACCCTGATGAATTTCTGTTAACGGCACCCGCACCCAGATGTTGGGCGAGAGCCAGGTTTTAAGCCAGACCACCGGAGAGCTCTTGTTAACCTCAACGCGGACTTCCGTCGGGCCACCCAGTTGCTGGGCCATTTGCTGGCTTAAGAATTCATAATGCTGCGCCCATCGCAAACCGGCGTCCTCTGCCGCTTCGTTAGAGTAAAGAGAAATACCCAGCTCGCGATAAATCTCACGACGAAACGCAGGAGGCACTACCAGTTGAGTCCCATCCTCCAGTTGCAGTTTATCGGTCATCAGCATACGGACTTCGTAGGCGAGAACCTTATTGAACTGTTGAAGGCTGGGCAATATCGCGAAGTTCAGCACCACAAGGTAGGTGGTCACCAGGCTGACAAAAAGCAGCGTGACGATCAACAACAACGTACGGGCAAAAGAACTTCGCGGCGAGAAGCGCACTCGCCTCATGCTTTAGAGCCGTCCGGCACAAAGACGTAGCCCAGACCCCAGACGGTCTGAATATAACGCGGATGCGCCGGATCCTCTTCCACCATGCGACGCAGGCGGGAGATTTGTACGTCGATCGAACGCTCCATCGCCGAGTATTCGCGACCACGCGCAAGGTTCATCAACTTATCACGGGACAGCGGCTCGCGCGGGTGGCTGACCAGCGCTTTCAGCACCGCAAACTCACCGCTGGTCAACGGCATCGGCTCGTCTTCACGGAACATTTCGCGGGTACCAAGGTTCAGTTTGAATTTACCGAAAGCGATAACGGCTTCTTCCTGCGATGGCGCACCCGGCAGTTCGTTCGCCTGACGGCGCAGCACCGCACGGATACGGGCCAGCAGTTCACGCGGGTTGAACGGTTTTGGAATGTAGTCGTCGGCGCCGATCTCCAGACCCACGATACGGTCAACTTCTTCCCCTTTCGCGGTGACCATAATGATCGGCATCGGGTTGCTTTGGCTGCGCAAACGGCGACAGATGGAAAGACCATCTTCACCCGGCAGCATCAGGTCGAGAACCATCAGGTGGAAGGATTCACGCGTTAACAGCCTGTCCATCTGCTCGGCGTTCGCCACGCTACGGACCTGGAAGCCTTGTTCAGTGAGATAACGTTCAAGCAATGCACGCAGGCGCATGTCGTCATCCACGACCAGGATTTTATAATTCTCTTGCATTGTTTTTACTCCCAAAGGTTCCGACAATTTATCATGACGTATTCTAAAAAAGTGCGCGTTAACGACCAGCTAAATCTGGTATAAATTCTAGTCGAAATTGTTACAAAGCATATTTAACAGCAGCTTATATGCATATTGCATCACATAAATGACGATTTATCCGCACCTTAGCGGGTTTATTTGTAAAGAACGAAAAATAAGGCCATGAGATGAAAACGCCGCTGATCACCCGTGAAGGCTACGACAAGTTAAAACAGGAGCTGGATTTCCTCTGGCGTGAGGAACGCCCGGAAGTCACCAAAAAGGTCACATGGGCGGCCAGTCTTGGGGATCGCAGTGAAAATGCCGATTACCAGTACAACAAAAAGCGTCTGCGTGAAATTGACCGTCGGGTGCGCTATCTGACCAAATGCCTTGAGCATCTGAAGATTGTCGATTATTCCCCGCAGCAGGAGGGCAAAGTGTTCTTCGGCGCATGGGTGGAAATCGAAAATGATGACGGTAACAGCCTGCGTTTTCGCATCGTCGGCTACGACGAAATCTTTGGTCGCAAGGACTATATTTCCATCGACTCGCCGATGGCGCGCGCCCTGCTGAAAAAAGAGGTCGGCGATGTGGCGGTGGTACAAACACCGGCAGGTGAAGCCACCTGGTATGTGAATGAGATCGAGTATGTAAAATGACTCACCAGGAAGAGTCCGGGAGCGTCCCGGACTGACTGGCAATTTGTGGTACCAGTCCGTATAACTATCCCCCTGAATTTTGCTCAGAAGATAATATTGAAATGATGAATGACTCGCTCTGCCGCATTATTGCGGGTGAACTCCAGGCTCGGGCTGAACAGGTAGAAGCTGCCGTTCGCCTGCTGGATGAAGGGAACACCGTGCCGTTTATTGCACGTTATCGTAAAGAAGTCACCGGCGGTCTGGATGACACGCAACTGCGCAATCTGGAGACGCGTCTGGGATACCTGCGTGAGCTGGAAGACCGTCGTCAGGCGATCCTCAAATCTGTCGGCGAGCAGGGTAAGCTGACTGATGCGCTGGAAAAAGCCATCAATACCACCCAAAGCAAGACCGAACTCGAAGACCTCTATCTGCCTTATAAACCGAAGCGCCGTACCCGCGGGCAAATTGCAATTGAGGCCGGCCTCGAACCGCTGGCAGACTTGCTATGGAACGAACCCTCACACGACCCTGAAACCGAAGCGGCCAAATTTATCGATGCCGAAAAGGGTGTCGCAGACAGCAAAGCCGCACTGGATGGCGCGCGTTATATTCTGATGGAGCGTTTTGCCGAAGACGCCGCATTGCTGGCGAAAGTGCGTGATTACCTGTGGAAAAATGCCCACATCGTTGCGACCGTTGTCAGCGGTAAAGAAGAGGAAGGCGCTAAGTTCCGTGACTATTTTGATCACCACGAACCTATTGCCAGCGCCCCGTCTCATCGAGCGCTGGCCATGTTCCGTGGGCGCAATGAAGGCATTCTGCAACTGTCGCTCAACGCCGATCCGCAGTTTGACGAGCCGCCAAAAGAGAGCCATTGCGAACAGATCATTATTGACCATCTTGCTCTGCGTCTGAACAACGCGCCGGCAGACAGCTGGCGTCGCGCGGTGGTGAGCTGGACATGGCGTATCAAAGTTCTGATGCACCTTGAAACAGAGTTGATGGGCACGGTTCGTGAACGTGCAGAAGATGAAGCCATCAATGTGTTCGCCCGTAATCTGCATGACCTGTTGATGGCGGCGCCCGCCGGTCTGCGCGCTACCATGGGTCTCGATCCTGGCCTGCGTACCGGGGTGAAAGTCGCGGTGGTAGACAGCACCGGGAAACTGGTCGCCACCGATACCATCTATCCGCATACCGGGCAGGCCGCCAAAGCGGCGGTTGCGGTCGCAGCCCTGTGCGAGAAGCACAACGTTGAGCTGGTGGCCATTGGCAACGGTACCGCCTCCCGCGAAACGGAACGTTTCTACCTGGATGTGCAAAAGCAGTTCCCGAAAGTACAGGGACAAAAAGTAATTGTCAGCGAGGCCGGTGCTTCCGTGTATTCAGCATCCGAGCTGGCGGCACTGGAGTTCCCGGACCTGGACGTTTCACTGCGTGGCGCAGTCTCCATTGCCCGCCGTTTGCAGGATCCACTGGCTGAACTGGTCAAAATCGATCCGAAATCTATCGGCGTCGGCCAGTACCAGCATGATGTCAGTCAGACTCAGCTAGCCCGTAAACTGGATGCAGTGGTCGAAGACTGCGTAAACGCCGTCGGGGTGGATTTGAATACCGCCTCCGTACCGTTGTTGACCCGCGTTGCCGGATTGACCCGCATGATGGCGCAGAACATTGTCTCCTGGCGTGATGAGAATGGTCAGTTCCAGAACCGCCAGCAGTTGCTGAAAGTCAGTCGTCTGGGGCCGAAGGCCTTTGAGCAATGTGCCGGCTTCCTGCGTATCAATCATGGCGATAACCCGCTGGATGCTTCTACGGTGCACCCGGAAACCTACCCGGTGGTCGAACGTATTCTGGCGGCGACCGCGCAATCACTGCGTGACCTGATGGGCAACAGCAGTGAACTGCGTAAGCTCAAGCCAGCAGAATTTACGGATGAACATGTTGGCCTCCCGACCGTAACAGACATCATCAAAGAGCTGGAAAAACCCGGCCGCGATCCGCGCCCCGAGTTTAAAACCGCGACCTTTGCCGACGGTGTGGAAACCATGAATGACCTGCTGCCGGGAATGATCCTCGAAGGCGCAGTCACCAACGTGACCAACTTCGGCGCGTTTGTGGATATTGGCGTACATCAGGACGGCCTGGTGCATATCTCTTCCCTCGCCGATAAGTTCGTGGAAGATCCGCATACGGTAGTGAAAGCGGGCGATATCGTTAAGGTCAAAGTACTGGAAGTGGATCTGCAACGTAAGCGTATCGCACTGACCATGCGCCTGGATGAGCAGCCTGGCGAAACGAACGCCCGACGTAACAGCGCTGGTAGCCGCGAGCAGACGCGTCCTGCAGCGAAAGCGGCAAAACCGCGTGGACGTGAGGCACAACCGGCAGGCAACAGCGCCATGATGGATGCGCTGGCGGCAGCAATGGGTAAAAAACGCTGATCTCTTCCCTCCCCTTTGGGCTGTCTCTTATACACAAATCCTCCGGCAACATTGTCGGGGGATTTTTTTGAATCTTTTCCCCGTTTGTTGATCT
>NZ_CBFFRJ010000204.1:0-5269 GCF_965644225.1 Phytobacter sp. V91
GCGGGCATCGTGAAAAATCTATGGCAAAGAAAGCCTTATGTTCTCATAACTGACGATTAAATCGCACCTTCCTTAAAGAGAGGTGCAATTAAACTAATATTCACCACAATAAAAGGCACTAAAATCGCGAAAGAGAGAAGACAGCTTTTAATGCAGTGCTGGTAGCTGACTCTAATATCGAATTTATGGATACCAAAACTCCCGCCTTTGCCAGTCAGTGATAACCATTTAGCATATACATAGCCATTAATAGCGCTAAGACCGACCATACTGACGATCATCAGGAGGACGATTTTATAAATCATACCGTCATAATCATTAAAGATGACCTTCGTCATTCCAAATATTATTACACCCAGGGCTATAATCAACAGCACGGGCAGTCCCATCATAATCCACCATGCGCTTTTCATTGAGCAGTGAAAACCAAAGCGTATATTATTAAGCGTGGTCATCAATGCGTTATATTGCAGGCTTTTTATGATCAAAAATGGCGAGATTATTATTAAAAAGATAAAGGCCAGCGAACCTGATGGCGGAAATATATTTTCGAAAACACCAATAAAGATATAAAACACCACCAGCAGGAACCAGCTGAGAAACAGCGCTCCCCCGCTGGCATGGTAGCCAAAGCGCGCGCCATTGAGCTCCAGATTTTCATACACATATCGCCGTGAGCGGACCATGGCCCAGGGCACATAAATACCCAGAGTAACAATACTTAATAAGATATTCACCAGGGAAATATTGAAATAACTCAGACCTTTCCCATGAAATATAAAGCTTTGCCGACTGTCATTACTGAAAGGTGTATTACCATTCATAAACATATCATCCTTAATTATAAATATTGATTTGACAAATAATCATTATCAGTTCCGTGAACTGAGGAATGATAACCCCGCGACCGTTAAATAACATCCGAATTAAACAACTTGCACCCACTTTCAGAGAGTGATATTAAATACGCCAATAATTAAGCTTGTATTATTGAGTGTATGTATGAATGTAGTGGCTAAGCAGCACGTGACATTGCGCCGAATGACTTTGGCCGATAATGCCGCCATCGCCTCCGTTATCCGCCAGGTCTCCGCCGAATACGGCCTTACCGCCGATAAAGGCTATACCGTGGCCGACCCGAATCTTGACTCTCTGTATCAACTTTACAGCCAGCCCGGGCATGCCTATTGGGTGATTGAGCAGGACGGCTGCGTGGTGGGCGGCGGCGGCGTTGCGCCGTTAAGCTGTAGCGAGCCGGATATCTGTGAGCTGCAAAAAATGTATTTCCTGCCTTCCGCGCGTGGACAGGGGCTGGCCAAAAAGCTGGCGCTGATTGCTCTTGATCATGCGCGAGCTCAGGGATTTACCCGTTGCTATCTGGAAACCACCGCCTTTTTGAAAGAGGCAATCGGCCTGTATGAACATCTCGGCTTTACGCATATCAGCGAGCAGCTGGGCTGTACCGGACATGTGGATTGCGAAGTGCGGATGTTAAAAACGCTCTGATGAATGCATCTGATTTTTAGATGACTTTGATGCAAAAAGAGCGGTATTCATTGTATTCAATCGGTTTTACACTTCCCCGGCACCGATGACTTACAACTTTTCCTGCCTCCTGAGCAGGAATTTCAGGATGAAAATACAATGAATAAACTCCCTGCCTGCCTCACTGGCGGCCTGATGCTGGTTTTAGCTTCCTCCACCGCTTTTGCCGCAGCGCTTCCTGGTTATACCGAAGGCGCAGAGACCCTGCGGGTGGAAAACACCCGCGGGCAAATTGATGCCTTTAACGATCTGGTTTACAGCCAGGTAAAAACAGCCACCAACGTGCGCCAGATGCGTATGACTCTGCTGGTGCCACGGAGCAACGATTTAAAACCGGCGATTGTCTATTTCCCTGGCGGCGGCTTTACCAGCGCGGCCTGGACCAAATATATCCAGATGCGTATGGCGCTGGCAGAAGCGGGTTTTGTGGTTGCGGCAACCGAGTACCGCACCGTGCCGGATAAATTCCCGGCGCTGGTCAATGACGGCAAATCCGCCGTGCGTTATCTGCGCGAACATGCGGGCGAGTACGGGATCGACCCCGATCGCATTGGCGTGCTGGGCGACTCCGCCGGTGGTTATCTGGCACAGATGATGGGGCTGACCAACGGCGATAAAAGCTTTGATCGCGGTGATTTTCTGGCGCGTTCGTCAGACGTGCAGGCCGCAGCCACGCTGTATGGTATTTCCGATCTGCGTAATATTGGCGCAGGATTCCCCGAGAACATTCAGAAAGTCCACGCCTCCCCTGCGGTCACTGAAGCCCTGCTGGTGCACGGCAGTGCGTTTCGCGACTGGCCTGGCGCAAGCATCGCCAGCGACAACGATAAAGCCCTGGCGGCAAGCCCAATGGGCCACGTGAAAGGCAAAAAACCGCCGTTCTTAATTATGCACGGCAGCGCCGATACGCTGGTCTCCCCGGTACAGAGCGAGCAGCTTTATAAGGCGCTGAAATCGGAAGGCAACAAAGCCGACTATATTTTGCTCGAAGGCGCTGAACACGGTGATATCCACTGGTATCAAAAACCGGTTATCGACCGTGTGGTGAACTGGTTTAAAGCCACGCTGGGCGCGCCGGTAAAAGCCGACACCCACGCGGTAAAAGATAAAAACGCGAACCTGTAAGGCGCTTACATCGGTACGCCGCTGTGGAAACGAAATTCTGCATCCGGCGTACTGATTAACTCCGCTTCCACCTCGCCAAAATAACGGATCCGTGGCGTAATATCGGTCGCTGAAACCTGTTGGGCAAGGCTTAAGTAATCCTGATAATGACGCGCTTCAGAGCGCAGCAGCGACAGGTAGAACTTTTGCAGGTCAGCGCTCAGATGCGGGGCGAGAGCGGCAAACCGCTCGCAGGAGCGGTTCAATGTAAGCCCCGCAAATCAGCTTATCGACAAGCGTCAGAGGTTCGTGGGTGCGTACGGCTTTCAGCATGCCCTTTGCATAACGGCTGGCGGTGATCTTCACATAGGGAATATCGCGGGCAATCATGGCCTCGCGCACCTGCCAGAAATGGTGCAGTTCCTCTTTAATCAGCAGCACCATACTCTCAATCAACCGTTGCCCCCAGGGATCGTCGGTGTGCGGCATCGCCCCTTTTACGACCTGCTTTTGCAGCGCAACAAAATCCGGTTCCGGCCCGTCGCGAAAGGCAAAGGCTTCATAGGGCTTCAGCCAGTCCAGTAAGGTCTGCGCTCCTGTTTTATCGGCGACGTATTTACGCACCAGCAGCATGGCGGTTTGCGCGGCTTTCAGCTCGCAGATCATATGGTCAGTGAGTAACAAAGGAAGATTTGCCGGGTCACGGGCTTTGTCTGTCCAGGCTTGCGGCGTCCTGCAGTGGAGAAATTCTAAAACCGGGGCGAGTGTCTGGGGGTAATCCATAGCGATTCCTTGCATTGCGGCAGCCGAAGCTGCCGCGTCGGGGACTTAGTGACGCACGCCGTCGTCGTCTTCATCCTCGTAATCTTCATCCTCTTCGTCGCCGTCTTCGCCGTTCGGGTCTTCGTAGTAAGTGCCCCAACCGTCATATTCGACTTCGAATTTCTCTGCAAGATCCATCAATTGCACGACCTGCGCATCGATAAGATCGGCATTCAGCGCGCTTTCACTCAGCAGATCGCAGCAAATAACCACATCGCCTTCTTCCAGTTCCAGCTCTTCTGGTTCGGTGACTTCATAGCCCATCTTAAAGGCTTCGACCGCGACTTTTTCCAGCGTTTCGAAATCGTCTGCCGACAGATGATGCTCAATGGTGTACAGCGCATCAGGATCGCTGCCGTCTTCCAGCAATTCTTCAATAATCAGACGCGTCTCTTCACGCTGTTCTTCCAGTTGTTCCGGGTTCGCCATGGCTCATTCCTCATAATGTGGCAGATAGACTTATTGTCACATACCGCCGCCAATGCCTCCACTACCCGGAGAAAAGATTTATTCATAGCGCTTGCAAATGAATATTCATACATATAAATTGAATTTTAATTCAATAAGTGGCCTGAGCCAGATGAGGGAACCATGACGACGTTTTACCAGAAGCATTTTTTGAAATTACTCGATTTTACCCCTGCTGAAATCAATACCCTGCTGCAACTTGCCGCTAAATTAAAATCAGATAAGAAAAAAGGCGAAGAAGTACAGAAGCTTACAGGGAAAAACATCGCGCTCATCTTCGAAAAAGACTCCACTCGCACCCGGTGCTCTTTCGAAGTTGCCGCATTTGATCAGGGTGCCCGCGTCACTTATCTCGGCCCAAGCGGCAGCCAAATCGGCCATAAAGAATCCATTAAAGACACCGCGCGCGTCCTGGGCAGAATGTACGACGGTATTCAATATCGCGGCCACGGCCAGGAAATCGTTGAAACCCTGGCGCAGTTTGCCGGCGTGCCGGTCTGGAACGGACTGACGAACGAATTTCACCCTACCCAGCTGCTGGCGGACCTGCTGACTATGCAGGAGCACCTGCCAGCGAAAGCGTTCAATGAAATGACGCTGGTTTATGCAGGCGATGCGCGTAACAACATGGGCAACTCAATGCTGGAAGCCGCTGCGCTGGTTGGCCTTGATCTGCGTCTTGTCGCCCCCAAAGCCTGCTGGCCGGAAGAGAGCCTGGTGGCAGAGTGCACGGCGCTGGCTGTCCAGAACGGCGGCAATATCACCCTGACCGAGGATATTGCGGCGGGCGTGAAAGACGCGGACTTTATCTATACCGACGTGTGGCTGTCGATGGGCGAAGCCAAAGAGAAATGGGCTGAGCGTATTAATCTGCTGCGCCCGTATCAGGTCAACAGCCAGATGCTGGCGCTGACGGGCAATCCACAGGTGAAATTCCTGCACTGCCTGCCTGCATTCCATGACGATCAAACCACCCTCGGCAAGAAAATGGCCGAAGAGTATGGCCTGCACGGCGGCATGGAAGTGACGGATGAGGTGTTTGAGTCTGCGGCAAGTATTGTGTTTGATCAGGCTGAGAACCGGATGCATACCATTAAAGCAGTGATGGTGGCGACGCTGGCGAAAGCCTAGTGCGGTCTGATGCCCTCACCCCAGCCCTCTCCCACCGGGAGAGGGAGCAGACACTAAAAACGGCAAGCCGTTTTGCTTTTGCCTTGTGCGGCCTGATGCCCTCACCCCGGCCCTCTCCCACCTGATCTGAACCCCGAAACCTGGAATCCCAAACCAGTTTTCGGAGGTTCTTATGAAGTACACATTCGAGATTAAACTG